>JAHDIA010000232.1 GCA_020631035.1 Chitinophagales bacterium
CCTATGCAATTCCATCCCCCTATGCAATTCCATCCCCCTATGCAATTCCATCCCCCTATGCAATTCCATCCCCTATGCAATTCCATCCCCCTATGCAATTCCATTTCACACAATCCCAATTTTATTCCTCTCCCAAAAACGGATAACGATAATTCCTTGGAGGCACAAAATTCTCCTTAATAGAACGAGGCGATACCCAACGCAACAAATTCAAGGACGAACCAGCTTTATCATTTGTACCAGAGGCTCGACCACCGCCAAAAGGCTGCTGATTGACCACGGCTCCCGTTGGCTTGTCATTGATGTAAAAATTACCCGCCGAATGCACCAATCTTTTACTCGCCAATTCTATCGCCTGACGATCTTGTGCAAAAATAGCACCTGTCAAGGCATAAGGCGAAGTTTGGTCAACAATGTCTAAGGTTTTTTCAAAATCCTTTGTCTTGTAAACATAAATAGTCAAGACTGGACCAAATATTTCCTCACACATGGTAAGATAAGCTGGGTCCTGGGTCAAAATGATCGTCGGCTCAATAAAATATCCATCTTTTTTACTATAGTTACCGCCTGCAATGATTTTGGCCTTTTTACTTTTCTTAGCCGAATCAATATAGCCAGCAATATTGTCAAAAGACTTCTCATCAATCACCGCATTGACAAAATTGGTGAAATCATCTACACCTCCCATTTTAAAATCAGCGACATCTTTCAACAAGCGTTTTTCAACCTTTGTCCAAAGATTTTCAGGGATATAAGCCCTAGACGCAGCCGAGCATTTTTGACCTTGGTATTCAAAAGCACCTCTGGCCAATCCCACAGCAACGTTTTCCGCATCTGCCGAAGGGTGGGCAATGACAAAATCTTTCCCCCCTGTTTCGCCTACAATTCTAGGATAACTCTTGTATTTGTGTATGTTTTCTCCAATGGTTTTCCACATAAACTGGAAAGTCCTCGTAGAGCCTGTAAAGTGAATGCCTGCAAAATCAGGATGATTGAAGACCACATCTCCAGCAACAGGCCCATCCGTATAAATCAAATTGATAACACCATCAGGTAATCCAGCAGCCATAAACAAATCCATAATTACCGCAGCAGAATAAATCTGTGTATTAGAAGGCTTCCAAACAATGGTATTGCCCATCAAAGCAGGTGAAGCACACAAATTACCAGCAATGGCGGTAAAGTTGAAAGGCGTTACTGCAAAAATAAAACCTTCCAATGGACGATATTCTGTTCTATTCCAGATATTTGGTTGAGAGTCTGGTTGTTGCGCATAAATCTCTGTCATAAAGAAGGCATTGAAGCGCAAAAAGTCAATAAACTCACAAGCAGCATCAATCTCTGCCTGATAAGCATTCTTTGATTGTCCCAACATCGTAGCAGCATTCAATTTGTAACGCCACTCAGGACTAGCCAACAAATCGGCAGCTTTTAAGAAAATAGCTGCACGATGTTCCCAAGCCATATTTTCCCAATCCTTTTTGGCTTTCAATGCCGCATCAATGGCTTTTTTGACATGACTGGCATCTCCATGATGGTAATGCCCCAAAAGGTGTTTGGTTTCGTGTGGAGGATGCAAAGGTTTTAAATCGCCTGTCTTAACCTTCTTGCCATTGATGATCATAGGTAACTTGACTTCCTTTGATTTGGCTTTTTTTAAGGCTTCCTTTAACAATGCTTTTTCTGGGGAACCAGGAGCATATTGCTGAACAGGCTCATTATCAGGATAGGGTATTATGTAAAATCCGTTGGACATGTGTTTTATTCTTTTGTGTTTAGTATTATATTGCAAATTTAGGAATTAATTAAAGGAAATTTGTTGTACAAAAGATGAATTGTAAGCTATCCTTGATATTTAGGGAGTTATCAAGCCATTTTAAATAAAAAGTAGTATGAAAATAGATAAATTGACACAATTATTGGCATTGAAAGAGGAAAGCCCCAAGGACCCATTTATTGATTATGCCATTGCTATGGAGCATCAAAAGGCGGGAGATTTGGACAAAGCATTGACAGGATTTCAGGATTTGACCCAAAAACACCCCAATTATGTGGGAACCTATTATCATTTGGGCAAATTATTGGAGCGTTTGGACAAAGAAGAAGAGGCATTGAGCATATACGAACAAGGCATTGAAATCGCCAAAAAAATAGGGAACAAACACGCCCAGTCCGAATTGGAAACCGCCCATTGGGAATTATCGCCGTAGGACCAAGTGTTTGCCCTAACCAAAAACGGGCGCAAAATATATAGGGACAAACCTATGTATTTGCCCTAACCAAAAACGGGTGAAAAAAATGTAGTCCAGAGAATCGGGATTGCGGGTGCCCGCACCCAAAAACACACGTAGGGGCAGACCTATGTGTCTGCCCGCACCCAAAAACGGGCGCAAAAAAAGCCAAGCACGAAGCGGATAGCAAAAAGAACCAACGAAGCACAAAAAGAAGCGATGCCTACGCCCGATTGCAGTGGAAAGCCTTGTGTAGGGGCGAATTGCATTCGCCCACAAGCTTGAAACGGAAAGCGGGGACACCCGATGCAAACGCAGCCCAAAACATTCCGTTCAAAAAATAAAAAAACGGATGCCCCCTAGAAAGAACATCCGTCGTTTTGTTATTATCAATTAGCCTATTGAAAAAAATTATGTTAGAATTTGAAGCCTACCGTCACTGCCACATTGTTGAGTCGGCTATCGACTGTACTTCCAGCAGCAGTTTGGTAGAGATTGTGGGTATAATCTTCGAGCGTAGAGCTAAAGCCAAGGTCTAAAAAGGCATTGCGGCCGTGAACTCCTGCACCCGCTGTCAAGATATGCGTCCCACTTTGTGTGCTGTTTGATTTGAGAGGATTGCCCAAGAAAGCATAGCCCCCTCTCAATCTGAAAATATCTCTGGCAAATTCTGCCCCGATACGAATATTAGACGCCCAACCAAAGTTATCGTTTATTTCATTGTTCAAATCAGCGAAAAAATTTCTAAATTCGGCATTCCCAATGACTGCATCGTAACGAGATTTGCCATAATTCATTAATTCATAATCAATAGAGACAAAGCCCCCGAATTTTTTGGACAACAATGCCAAACTTCCCACCAATTTAGAAGGCGTTCTGAGGCGGTAGTTGAAGATATTGTCTTCGTCATTAAAATTAAAGTTTTCGAAGGCATTCTCAGTGGTATTTAAAGCACTTGCATTAAAATTGCTAGAGTAGTTATCGGTTAAACGCAAGAAGCTAGGGGTGTGGTATGCTAAGCCCGCTCTAATGTTGTTGTTGACTCGATAAATGGCTCCAAATTTTCCGTTGAAACCATAACTTGAAGTTTCTAGATTTTCGGTAACAGAAACAGATTCAAAACGCTCATTGAGGTTTTCAGGATCTGACTCGGTAAAAACTGATTCTTGATTTAAGTAAGAGTAGGGGATACCCAAATTGGCTCCAAAATACCACTGGTCGTTGTAGTTTAAACCAAAGCCAAAAATGAACTCTTGCATCATACCAGTAGTGCGGCTAAATTCTTCTTGAGTGACCTCACTTCCATTGAGGATGCTTTGATACTGTCCATTGCTAATGGGATCGAATAAATAGGATTCGAAGGCATTGTTGACAAGTGGGTCGGTAAACTGCCCTACATTTGTACCTTGCGCTCTTTGAGTAAGGTAATCTACAAAAGAGGATTCGCTGGTAGCGCCTCTTATAAAACGCTCATCGTGAAAATTGTTGAGTTGGTTGATGCCCAATGCCACTGATGCGGCAATTAAGCCATTTCGCTTTTGGCGAGGCGGACGGTTGACATTGAAGACAACGCCCAAATTGTTGAGGGCAAAAGTGTAGTCGTTTTCGGTGTTGCTTTGCCCATAATGTTGCGTTGTATTGTCACTGATGCTCAAAGAGGGAGTAATGGAAAACTCGGAGCGTCGGTAAAGGCCCAAACCTGCTGGATTGGTACTGAGTGCGCCAAAATCGGCTCCCAAGGCACCAAAGGCGTTGGCGGCTCCCATAGAGCGGGCAGTTCCTCCGATGGTATTTTGTGCATACTGAACAGTCTCGTAGGCTGTTTGAGCAGAGAGACTTATTGTGAGTAGAGTACAAAGACCGAATAAGATTAATTTATATGTTCTCATGGTTGCTGTTGGTATTTTTGGATAGTGTTGGAAACTTTAAATAAATTTAAAAAAGATTAAATTGTTTTCTAGGTAAAAAAAATCCTGTATTTCACCGAGTTGTTTAAAATAAACAGCAAAATACAGGATAGGTAATTGGTATATAAAAAGCTTAATTTTTTTTTGAGAAACTAAACTCGTTTACTTATTGTCTCTAGAGCTATTTTTGCTTTTGCTCGAAGAGTTACCTCTACTTCTAGGGCTAGAACTAGAATTGGATCTGCTTCTAGAGTTGTTGTTGTAACTTCTCGATCTAGAGTTTGAGTTTGAATTAGAACGGTATCTATTGTTGCTGTCATTGCTTCTCTGTTTCTCGTAACTTCTTTCTCTTTCCTTTTGTTGCTTACGCTCGTATTTTTCTCTTTGATCTCTCTGATAACGCTCTTGCTTTTCCTGTTCTTTGCGCAAATCTCTGTAGCGTCTTTCTTGTTCTTTGCGGTATTGCTCTTGTCTTTCTTGCTCTTGTCTCAATTGGTCCGTTCTGTTTCTTTCCAATCTTTCTTGTTCTTGACGCAATTGTTGAACACGTTCTTGCTCTCTTCTTTCTCTTTCTTGCAAACGCTCTTGTTCTTGGCGTAACTGTTGAAGACGGTCTCTTTCACGTCTGTCATTTTCGATTTGCTGTGCTTCACGCTCTATTCTTTGACGCTCTCTTTGAGTGTTTTCCAATCTTTGGCGTTCTTCTCTCTCTTGTGTTCTTTGCAATTCTTGCTGTCTCAACAACTCACTATAGTTTTGACGCTCTTGTTCAATTCTTGTACGCTCTCTACGGATTTCTTCGGCACGTTCTCTTTCAATATTTTGCAATTCTGTATTGGCATTGTCAAGCGTGTTGGTGCTAGTTCTACTGCGTTCTGACCTGATTTCGCTCCCATTGTAAGGGTTGGTGTCAGTAGCACTTCCATTACCAGTTTGTGGTCTATTGGGTGTGTTGTCATAAGGAACAGATTGACCCGTTACCATTGGTCTTGAACGATCGCCTTCTAATTGAATTTCGTCGAAATGATCTTGATTGTTTGCTGCTCTTGTACGAGGTCTTGTAAGTGTTGTGTGTACTTCAGCTACAGGAATACTTGCATTGCTACCTCTGTCTAATATAGAAGTGTTGCTGGTATTTACTGCATTGATGCTATTGGGATTGTTGTATTGCTCAGCATTTGCATAGTAATTAGCGGCTCTTGTTTCGGTACCAAAGTCTCTTCCTGCACCTCTACCACCTGCTCTTGGTGAGTAAGTATAGGAATTGGCATTAGAATTAGAAGCGTAATATGCATCACTGGCAGGACAATTATTGTAGCCATTATAGTAGCCATTTCCTGCATAGTATCCACCACCATAGTATCCACTATTGTAGCCATAGTAGTAGTTGAAGTTGTTGTAGTAATTGGCGTAATATGGCCCGCCCCATCCGCGATTATTCCAGCCATAATAATAGTGGCTATAAAAATTATTGCGGAAACCACGGTTTCTCCAAGGAGACCATCCTATGTGAAATACAGTGTTCCATCCTGGAGAGTAGTCATGAAAGCGGTATGCCCAAGAAGGAGTATAATAGATAGAGGAACCCCAGTAAAATGGATCAAAATCGTAGTAGTATCTATCTACAAACCAAGGACTGTAGTAAGAGTTCGCATAATTATTTCTGTGAAAACGTCTAATTCTTGAAGCGTAGTAATATTCGTATTCATCATCGTAGAAGCTAGAACCATAGGTATTGCCTCTATCATCATCGTAGTAGTAATTATTGGTGATTTGGGTGCTACCATTCGCATCACTTATAATTTCTGTATCAGAATAATCGGGCGTATAGTAAACATCATCCCAAGCCTGAGCAAAAAGTGTCAGGGACCCAAAGGACAGTAAAAAAACGATTAAAGATATATTCTTCATGATTCTTATATTTTTCAATTTAAAATGTGTCTTTGTTTTTCAATATTAAAATAATTAGTTAAAAAACGTTAAATCATTGTTGGGGCTTGGCGGATCTTTGCAAACATTACAACTAGAACGATCTAGTTTGTTCAAAAAATCACAGTAGCCTATATTATAACAACAATTTTGCTGCATTAATTCCTTTAGTTTGGCTCGTCCCCTTTGCACCCTAGAGCGCAAGGTAGGGGAGGGCATATTTAATTGCTTCGCTAATTCGTGCTGTTTCATTCCCTTGATCTCGGTCATATATATAATATGACGGTATTTATTTGGTAATTGGTTGATCAGTGCGTGGATACAAGTATCCAGTTCAGTTGTCACAGCTTTAGCAGATTCAATCTTTTGAGTGATGTTTAGTTCACTCAATTTGTTTTCATCTAATCTATTGTTGAATACCTTGTATTTGCTTTTTCGATAGTAATCAACAACTGCATTGCGTGCGATTTGATATACCCAGGCCTCTTTAGCGTTTACATCTTTTAAAGTATCTGCCTTTTCTACGACTTTGACAAAAACATTTTGTAGGATGTCTTTGGCATCCTCCTTATTGTCTACCCTGTTCGCAATGAAATTGTACAGGCGACTTCGAATGTTTTTAAAAAGGCGATCAATGTCCATTACTGAGCTTTTTACTAACCAATTACCATAAAAGCTTGCTTTGTAGTTAAAGACGACAGCATTTTTTATAAGATGCAAAATATGAATAATTTTTTTTCTATTAGGACAATAAATAGCATTTGGGGTTTAATTTTTTATCTTTGCCAGCGTTTTGGTAAAAAAAACCAATATATGGAACAAAAATTCCATTTTATGGATTGAATCTAAAATCGTTTCATGTTTATAATAATAATACAATCAATTCATGAGTAAAGTAATTACAAGTAGGAGTGAAGATTACTCCAAATGGTACAACGATATTGTTGTAAAAGCTGGACTGGCAGATCACTCTGCCGTTCGAGGCTGTATGGTCATAAAACCATACGGATTTGCGATTTGGGAAAAGATGAAGGCTGTCTTGGATAAAAAGTTCAAGGATACTGGCCACGTCAATGCTGCATTTCCTTTGTTTATCCCCAAAAGCTTTTTGAGTAAAGAAGCGGACCACGTTGAGGGATTTGCCAAAGAATGCGCTGTTGTTACCCACTACCGTTTAAAAAATGACCCCGACGGAAAGGGGATTGTGGTAGACCCTGACGCACGACTTGAAGAAGAATTGATTGTACGACCGACCTCTGAAACGATTATTTGGAATACTTATAAAGACTGGATTCAATCTTACCGTGATTTACCTATTCTTATCAATCAATGGGCAAATGTGGTGCGTTGGGAAATGCGTACTCGCTTGTTTTTGAGAACAGCAGAGTTCTTTTGGCAAGAGGGGCACACTGCCCACGAAACCTCTGAGGAAGCGGTAATAGAAGCCCGTCAGATGTTGGATGTGTATGCCGAATTTATGGAGAATTACATAGCTGTTCCTGTTATCAAAGGGGTAAAATCGCCTAGTGAGCGTTTTGCTGGTGCAGTAGATACCTATACAACAGAAGGAATGATGCAAGATGGCAAGGCACTGCAAATGGGAACCTCACACTTTTTGGGGCAGAATTTTGCGAAGGCATTTGACTGTCAATATCAGACCAGAGAAGGTGGCTTAGAATATGTGTGGGCAACTTCTTGGGGGGTATCTACCCGTTTGATGGGAGCTTTGGTGATGGCACACTCAGATGATGAAGGATTGGTCTTGCCGCCTGCATTGGCTCCTATTCATGTAGTAGGAGTGCCTATTTACAATAAGAAAACCATTGATCGCAAACCTGAGTTGGATGCTGTTTTCAACAAAGTTAAAGAAGGTCTTGGGGCTGATATTTCTTTCAAATACGATGATGACGACCAAAAACGTCCTGGTTTTAAATTTGCGGAGTATGAGCTAAAAGGAGTTCCTGTCCGTTTGGCATTGGGTGCAAGAGATTTGGACAATGGCGTATTGGAAATTGCTCGAAGAGATACAGGCGAGAAAGCCAGCATTCCTATCGACAATGCTGTTGATTACATCAAGGATTTATTGGATTCGATTCAGAAGAATTTGTACCAAAAAGCTCTGGATTTCCGCACTAGTCATACCACTGAGGTAAATAGTTTTGATGAGTTCAAGGAGGTTTTGGAAGAGAAAGCTGGTTTTGTTTCGGCGCATTGGGATGGTACTGAGGAAACGGAAGCCAAAATCAAGGAGTTGACCAAAGCGACCATTCGCTGCATTCCTTTGGACAATAAGCAGGAGGAAGGAAAGTGCGTGTATTCGGGCAAGCCATCAAAGGAACGTGTATTGTTTGCGAGGGCGTATTAGAAGAATTGAAGATTGAAAATTAGGATTTAAAACTTGAATCAACAATTATATTAAATTACGAGTTTGGAATGTTTTATTCTGGACTCGTAATTTTTTTATGGGGCAATGTCATTGACTTATGGCTGCGTTTTGGTCTGGTTATCGGGCGCATGTTTTGGGCTGCGTTTTAAAGTGCATCCACCCGCTTCGTCCT
>JAHDIA010000233.1 GCA_020631035.1 Chitinophagales bacterium
ATAGTACGAAAAGGCATGGTCAAAATGTTAAGAAATTTATTTTACAGTGTAATAAGTAAAACGAAAAAAATAACTCGAGCCATTTGACTTGAGATTTCACGACCTTCGGCGTCAAAAATGCTCGCCTTAGCCCTGCTAAGACTGCGCTTTTTTCCTTGAATCTCGCAAAATCTCTACTTCAAATTTTGGCTCAACTTATTAATTCCATTTTACTAAGAGGCTACAATCAATCATATAAAAACTCAAAACAGTTAAAAGATTAGACAGCTTGGAAAACGAATGATGAAAAAACACCAACACATATTTTCTACCTTCTTTGACCATAAGTGCAAAGAATTGAATGCTTACAAGCAAAAAATGGCATCCCGATTCATTGGGATGAGTTTTTTGCTTGTCCCATTCACCGCACTTCCTATCAAAAAACAACACTTTCTATTTTATTTTTTTCTTTTGGCTTGGATGGGGTGTGAACCACCATCTGTAGAGTCCAAACTCTATGGAGTCTGGATTGGCAACTACCAATCCGAACTCTATGCCTATCCACTGCCCCAGCTTCTATATTTTGAAGAGAGTAATGCGGGGCAGTGGTTAAGGCAACCCGACTCTTTGCTTAACATCAATTGGGAATGGAGCAATGATATGCTTTTCTTAGACACTTCACAATTTGTGATACAATCTTTTGAAGAAAACAAAATACACTTACAAAAAGACGAGCAAACCTTGGTTTTTCAACGATTGCCATTGAGCAAAATTAGTGATTCCTTGGACATTGCTCAATTGCTCATTGGACATACTTGGGCGAAGCAAACCAATTCCCAAACCCAGCCATTTTACTTTAATGAAACACTGGCTTTGGAACAAGATACATTGTGGATTAAAAGGGATTATTGGTATGATGATATTTTTTTAGGAGACGAATTAGAATCTGCTTGTTATGCTTTTCAAACATTTCAAAACCAGCATTTCCTTTTTCAAAGTACACGTACATATAATTGTGACAGTACATTTATGAATCCCATTCATATACTAACACTTCACGAAGAATCATTCAATACTGTACAATGGGTCAACAAAGCACAACAAGACAGTAAATTTATCAAAACACATCCTTTCAAAAAAGATCCCAATCATTTTAGACTGTGTAGGGATTTGTATACCGCCCCTTACTACCGCACGCTGACCACTTACCAAGGCAACAAACGGGCAATGACTGAACAACTTATTGCCAAATTACCTCAAGAGCTGGACCTTGGCAAACAATCTGGTTACATTACTTTTCGATTTTACATAGATTGCCAAGGCAATATGGGACGCTTTGATTTACAACAAAGCGATTTGAATTTTGATCCCATCACATTTGATAAAAAAATCATCAAGCATTTATTCACTTCCGTACAAAATTTAAAAGACTGGAAAGCGGGAAAAAATGATGAGGGCGAACGACTCGATTGCCACAAATTCATCACCTTCAAAATTGTTGACGAGCAAATTGTCGACATCCTTCCTTGAACTCTATCAATCAAATTAGTGCCATCATTTTACTTACTAATAAAGTGCAAACTAATTTACATATCCTTTATAAAATCAATTATTTACTAATTTTTCCAGGCTGTAAATAGTAAGTTTTTAAAGTATAAAAACTTACTATTCAACAAATAAGCCTACATTTATATCTGGTCAAAAATGTAATTATCTCAAAATTTTACAAAAACTAACAATGTGTTTCCCCCGTACAATCAAGCACCTACAAAACAAAATGGAAAATAATATATATTTTTCGTTAACCCTCATCCCCCCCTCCGATGTACCAAACACAGACAACTAATGAATTCTACCCCAGAGAACTCATGCTACTGTAAGGTGCTATCGTTCAAAATACTTGTTTGTTTAATTTCTTTTTTATGTACTGTACCATTACATTCTCAATGTGAGAATACACAGAAAATCAGCGATACCCAAGGTAATTTATTGGGTATGTTTGCCAATCACAACAACTTTGGTCGAGCAGTTGCCAATCTAGGCGATTTTGACGGAGATGGCATAGCTGATTTAATTGTCTCTTCAAAAGATGCTGCTGGCTCTGGTTCTGGTGGACTCTACCTCTTACTTCTCAATCCCAATGGCACAGTCAAAAGTGAACAACAAATTACAGCTAGTCAAGGCGGACTGCCATTCATTCCCGACCTTATGAATTTATTTGCTACATCCATTACAGCCATTGGAGATTTAGATGACAATGGTGTAATGGACATTGCTGCTGGTGCGCACATACATGAAGATGGAGGCACCCGCAAAGGAATCATTGACATTCTATTGTTAAATGCAGATGGAACTGTCAAGTCTCACCAAAGAATAAGTGATGCCCAAGGTGGTCTAAATGCTACCTTGGAAGATGATGACTATTTTGGTATATCCATTGCCAATCTTGGAGATTTGGATTTTGATGGCGTCAATGACATTGCCATAGGAGCCAATCTGGATGACGATGGTGGCACCAACAGAGGTGCCGTACACATTCTCTGTTTAAATCCAGATGGAACTGTAAAAACAGAACAAAAAATTAGCGACACTCAAGGAGGTTTGCCTTACCAACTCGCAGATGAAGATCAATTCGGCTCTTCTGTTTCGGCTCTTGGAGATGTCGATGGAGATGGTATCTTGGATATGGCAGTTGGTGCAGAATGGGATGCCAACAACAGCCGAAAAGGTGAAATTTACATTCTATTTTTAAATACAGATGGTTCTGTTAAAGATGCTCAAAAAATTACAGAAGGACAAGGTGGACTCACAGCAATTATTGACAGCAGTGACCATTTTGGAACTGCATTGGCCGATTTGGGAGACTTAGACGGAGATGGCATCCCCGATTTAATGGTGGGTGCTTATGGAGACGACGATGGTGGCAATGCCAAAGGAGCTGTTTATGTACTTTTATTAAATAGTGATGGTAGTGTAAAAGCCGAACAAAAAATTAGTGAAACCGAAGGCGGCTTGGTTGCCGATTTAAACATTGGTAGCTTATTTGGAACTTCTATTGCCAATTTAGGAGATTTAGATGGAGATGGAAAATACAATATCGCTGTTGGTGCCAAACTCGACGATGATGGTGGCAACGGACGGGGTGCTGTTTATTTGTTTGAGATGAGGATTACAGACGAAAATGAAATCACCGTTTGTTCTGAAATTCCCAGCATCAATAACCAAATAGAAGAAGACATAAGTAGCTGTCTTGGTGGCAATATTCCCACCATCAACAATGTGGCATTTGATTTATATAGCACCAATGGTTCTTCTAATTTTGATGGAGCAGAAATTGGTGTTTTTCAATGGCAAATCAGCTATGATGGCAATACTTGGGAAGACATTCCAAATGCCCTAAGTTTGAATATGAATGCAAGCATTGCTTTTACTGGAGAAGACACCTATTTTAGAAGAGTATATGTATATCCGTGTACAGGCGAAATCAGCTACTCTAATGAAATCTTGATTACTCAAAGTGGCATTGCTCCAGAAGTAAGCATATTGCCCATGCATTATTGTCCAAGCGATGGCGCAACTGCCGTCATTGAAACAAATGTTACTGGCGGAACTCCTCCCTATTCTTACGAGTGGCTTTCTCCTATTGCTCTAAGTGCTTCTGACATTGCCAATCCAACAGTCAATTTTGGCTTTCAAGATATTTATACCCTAATTGTTACAGATGCCGATGGATGTACAGCAAAAGCTGATGCCATTATGATTCCCATACAAGCCGATGCAGGAAGTGCAATCACTTACATTTGTGAATCAGGCAATGTTGAACTTGGAGGTCCACCCATTACCAGTCCCGATCCCATTGCTTACACTTGGTCTCCTAGTACAGGATTGAGTTGTAGCGACTGCCCCAACCCCATTGCCAGTCCTGCTAACACGACTACTTATACCCTTAGCATTGAAGATGCCAATGGGTGTAGTAACAGTGACGAAATCACAGTAGATGTAAACAATTATAAAGCAGATGTTGGTGAGGATATTTATGTTTGTCGTGGAACCGATGTCAGCATTGGCACAGCTGCTGTCCCCAATATTTTTTATGGCTGGGCTCCAGGTGCCTTCATTGATTCCCAAACCATTGCCCAACCCACATTTTTTAGTGGTGTAATCCCCAATCCTAACCCTTTTGAATATACCCTCACAGCTTTTGATACCTATAATGAAGACTGTTATTCCGTTGACACCCTACTTGCCCATGTTGTTTGGGCAGATGCAGGAGCCGACGATACCATTTGTGCTTATGAGCCTGTACAAATCGGTACCCCCGATTGTTGCAATGGACAGGCTACTTACAAATGGACTGTCATTTCAGGGGATGAAACCAATAGTTTTTATGATCCAACAACAGGGACGTTTTCAGATACTTCCAATAAACCACAACCCTATGTATTTCCTCAAAATTGTGGATATGCTCACTATCAAGTCGAAGTGAGTTGGGGACCCAATGCAGACAATTCTGGAGGAGCCATTTGTACCGACGACAGAGTAGTAGAACATTGCTGCGTTAGTGGTGATGTCTGTACAGTTGTAGATGCCAACTTTATCAATGAGGTAGATTGTAAATTGGGGACAATAGGAACCCTTTTTGACATTCCATTGAGCAACGAATTTTGGACATTTTCCTGGTCACCTACTACCAATTTAAGTTGTTCCGACTGCCCCAATCCAGAATTAATAGAAGCAGTGACCGAAGACATTACCTACACCTTTAATTATTATAGCAAAATTGACTCTACTCTTGACTGTTATATGGAAATTGACGTATATGATTCTGCTACAGGCACCCCCCAACCCATTGCCCAAGGTGGTGTTGTCTGCAATGGCAATGGAGTACCCTTAGGCAATGAGCCTGTTATTGGATGGGTTTATGAATGGTCGCCTAGTACTGGATTGGATGATACCTCAAGTTCTAACCCCATTGCCACTCCCGAATCTTCTACGGAGTATACCCTGGTGGTGTACGATGAGATGACCCAATGTAGAAGCGATACAGTTAAGGTATTGGTTACTGTACTAGAATTACCAGGGGTGACTGGCGGTGATTTTAGCACATGTGAAGGTGAAACTGTTACACTTGGTACGCCTGGCAATCCCAATTACACCTATGCTTGGTCCCCCGAAACAGGTTTAGACAATCCCAATATTGCCCAACCTACTGTGACCATTAGCGAACCCATTAGCTATACTTTAACAGTGACAAGCTCGAATGGCTGTATTTATCAAGAGGATGTTGAGATTCTAATTTTAAGCAATTACAATATTGTCACTGAAGATATTACAATTTGTGAAGGAGAAAGCAGTATACTTAGTGCCAGTGTTTCAGATGTTGTAAACGAAGAATTAATTTATAGTTGGTCGCCTACTACAGGATTGAGCGATCCCAACAGTGCCACTACCCTAGTTTCAGAACTGAGTGCAACAACAACATATACTGTCACAGTCACTTCATCAAGTGGCAATTGTAGTACTTCTTCAGAGGTAAGTGTCAATTTTGCTCCACTTCCACAATTAGAATTAGACGAGCTAAATAAGTGCTCTGATTCGGTTAGTCTAGGTACCAATCCTCAAACTGATTTTATATACAGTTGGATGCCTATTGATGGCTTGAGTAATCCCAATGGTGCCAACCCTAATGCATTTCCAAGTACCAATACAACGTACACCCTAAGCATTGTAGATGACAATGGCTGCTTCAATCATTTTGAACAAAATGTCAATGTTTTATCTCCTCCAATAGATGCTGGAAATGATGTAGTGATTTGTGAAGGAGAAAGCATCAATATTGGTGGATTGGCTTCAGAAGAAGGGGTCGATTATATTTGGTCGCCCTCTACTGGATTGAGCAATCCCAATAGTGCCCAAACAATGGTCCAAGCAGAAGAAACAACGACCTATACCTTGAGTGCCGTTGGAGCAGATGGCTGTATCTCTATAGATACTGTTCGCATCACTGTCATACCAAAGGCTGACATTCCACCACTGCTCTCATATATTGTACTCTGTGCTGATGAGTGTCAAAACATTGGTATTTCCAACAATAACAATTACACTTATCAGTGGTTACCAGCCGACGCTGTTGACGATCCAACCGCATCACAAACAAGCATTTGCCCAAGTGATGATGTTAGCCTTTCTTTGATCATCACTGATCCCGAAACTGGCTGTAGTCAAATACAAACAATGGAAGTTTTTGTCATCACAGAAGGAAGTTGTCGCCCTGCCCTACCGATTTACGATTTGTCTTTACAAAAAAGTGTAGACAATAGTATAGCCAACATTGATTCTGATGTAACTTTTACTTTGACCATTTACAATGAAGGGGATGAAGTCGCAACAGCTATAGAAGTAACAGATGTTTTGCCAAGTGCTTTCACTTATGTAAGCGATGACAGCAATGGAGCCTATGACAATGGAACAGGAATCTGGTCTATCGACTCCCTAGCAGTGGGCGATTCTACAAGTATTGATATTACAACAACAGCAACAGAATTTGGAGTATTTACCAACACAGCCGAAATTTCTAATATGAATGAACCAGATGCGGATTCAACCCCCAACAACAATGAGCCATTAGAAGACGACATAGACAATGTCTGTGTAAGTATACCTATCGAGATTTGCAATACAACACCCATTGATGTCAACATCATTGCGCCACCCAATTATACCAACTACCAATGGTACAACAATGGCGTTTTAATAAATGGAGAAAGCAGTCAAACATTCAATGCAACTGCCCCAGGTGTTTACACCTATACAGTAGACGGAGTAGATCCAGGTGATTGTTCGGGCGAGTTGTGTTGCCCTGTTGTCATTGAACAGGTAGCTTGTTGTCCCAACAATCAATGTATACCCATCAATGTAAGCATTACACCTAACAATTAAATTATAAAATATGCAGATGGCATAATATATTTTTCAGATCAGAAATCACCGTTCCCCAACGGTGCGGTGATTTTATTTAAACGAATATCATAAGTAATTTTAAATATGCAGATGGCATAGTATATTTTTCAGGTCAGAAAATCACCGTTCCCCAAGGGTGCGGTGATTTTATTCAAACGAACATCATAAGTAATTTTAAATATGCAGATAGCATAGTATATTTTTTAGGTCAGAAAATCACCGTTCCCCAAGGGTGCGGTGATTTTATTCAAACGAACATCATAAGTAATTTTAAATATGCAGATAGCATAATATATTTTTTAGGTCAGAAAATCACCGTTCCCCAAGGGTGATTTTAAAAACAAAAGTCTATTTTCAGGTTAGACCAATTCATTCTTAAACACCAAAACCCTCTTGAAAAGTATTTACAAATATGGTCAGACTACCACCGTCCCAAAAGGGCGGTGGTTTTTCATAACAATACATCACTCTGTCAATTTACAATTCACAACTCATAATTACATTGGGTACGGAACGCTTCCTTTTCCAAACCATCGTTTCTCCTCGCTGTCCGCTTGTACTTGCTCCTTCACTAGGGCATTCTGCAAGGTCGCTCCTAGTCTTCCTAGCGTCAGCCGTCAGAGCTTCCTGCCTCATAGCCCTATTTCAGCAGCAGGTACCACTACCATCGAGCGTAGGCATCAAAGGCAAGGACCTTCGTAGTAACTTTTTAAATTTCCTTAACTTTTTTTACTTGATTAATTATTCAATATAAGCTATCTTGCAATACAAAAAACACTCATAACGACATTGTTTCCAGTCAAAAAAATAGCATTCCTTTTTATCGTTTGGGGCATCATTGCCCTTATACTTCAAACGACTACCAAGGTAGAGGGCTATGTCCATTTATACACGAGTCCTGTAGATAAAACCATTTTGGAGTCGCCCAAAGAAAAAGCAGAACAAATATTACAAGCTGGCAATGCATTGGTTTATATGGGACATAGCGAACAAGGCAATGCCTTAATGGACAGCGCACTTCAAATGTATCCTTCGGGGCGGAATTACCAAAGCAAGGCTTCTGTCAATATTTTATTGGGCAATTATCAAGAAGGCTTTGAAGCTTTGGACACTGCCTATTATGCCTACAACAACAAATATTCTTTGGGTTACAAAGCTTGGTGTACAATGAATTATTTAAAGGATTATGCCACTGCAGTCGATATTTTTACCGAATATGAAGGAGTGGTTGAAAAACCTGCTATGGCATTTGCGATGAATGTGACTATGCTCAAAGGCATTTGCTACAAAATGATGGGCAAAAATGAAGAAGCGGTCAAAGAATTGAGTTTGTATATACATGAAACCAATGCCGACAATCCTGAAAAATTGGATGTTTACGCTCATTGGTACCGAGGAAGTGCTTATTTAAATTTAAATCAAACAGACAAAGCCATTGAAGAATTTGACCAATTTCTTCATTTGTACCCCAATGGCCCAGAGGCGCATTATACAAAAGGCATTGCACTCCTTCAAAAAGAGGAACGCAATGCCGCTTGTGATTGCTTTGTCAAAACACTAGAGTTGATAAAAAAGGGCTATACCCGTGGGTACATCTGGCATGAAACACCCGACCAACTCTACAAATATGATGTATTGGAAAAATTAAATT
>JAHDIA010000234.1 GCA_020631035.1 Chitinophagales bacterium
AGGACGAAAAGATGCACACAAAATGTATAGAGATTTAATTTACACAGTATTTAATTTGTTGGAGTTTTAAATGCTTGTTTTACAATATGTTGGATGTTTCCAAAATAAAATATTGGATCAAAATGTATTTTTATGGTGCAACGTCATTGGTTTATGGCTAAGGGAGTGCTGGTTAGCCAACGCATATTTTGCCCCTTGTACAAGCGTGCATCCACCCGCTCGTCCTACGCTTTATCCAATCAACCCAATCGCAAAAAACCATCAACCATCGACTGAAAGACTGCCCAAAGGGCATCACAACTTTAACATCCGAAATATCTCCAGGTTTTCTCGATCATCATTGAATTGTAGGGTGAAAATATAGGTGCCATTGGCAAAATGGCTGGTATTGATGGGTAAGTCGTATGCACCAGTAGAGAGCAACTCATTGTTTATAAACAGTCCCAAATAATCCCCATTAATAGCATAAGCTGCTAAACTGATTCTCGTATCTTCCTCTAGGCAAAAATGTAGATTGATTTCGTTGTCAAAAAGAGTAGGAGAAAGCGAAAAAGCTTCATCATTTGTACTGTTTTCTTGTATCAATTGAGCAATGACATTTTTAGAACAACCCGTTCCCATATCCAAAACGCTTAAGTTATAATCACCAGCACTTAGGTTTTCCACAATACTTTGTTCATTGCAAGTCTCCCCACAATGCATCCAATTGTATTGGTAAGGACCAATACCACCACTGACTGTTGCTTCCAATCGACCGTTGGTGGCAACACCTGAACAACTTTCAGGATCGGTTTTGGACAATTCGACCACCAGAGGATCAAAAATTGCTCCCTCAGCTGGAATGGTCACTTCAATGCTTGTACCTACAGTAGCATTAATATTGATAAGTTGCATCGTATAGGTTCCTGCTTCCAAGTTTTCAATTTTGCTAGCTGCCACACCATTGTATTCCAATAGGTACTGACAAGCATTGGGAATGGCTTCTAATTCGACACTACCCACTGCCATATCTTGAGCATCGCAATCATAAGAAGAAGGAGTAGTCAACAAATTATAGGTATCATTACAACCTTCAACACCTACCACCAATGCAGTACAGTTGAGCGAGTCCCGAACGGTCAAAATCAATTCAACATCGTCGGGAATGACCCCTAAATAATAAGTATCATTGGGATGATTGAGACGGTAATACAATTGGCGTTGTTCGTCGAAAATATCATAAGGAGGTGTACCACCTATCATATCTAATTTAATCATATGGTATTCATCGTCTCTTTCGATTTTTTGTGCTGTTACAGCAAATTCTGAATCTGGAGGGCACTGAGTAGTAGAAGTATCCTGTTTGGTACACACAGGAAAAGCTTGTATTTGACCATAACCCACCACACTAGGATTGTCAAATGGAACCATTTTTTTCCAGAACTCAATTTCAAGGCTGGTTGCATCAGAAAAGTCAACCGCCCCTTGACATTCGTCTATGGTAAAACAAAGGTCGCCTATGTCCAAGGCACCAGTAATGTCATAGAAAAATCCCTCATCAAACAATTCTTCTCCATTGGTCCAGAGATAATCTGGTAAAAACACTTCGAGTTGAACAGTGCCTGTGATGTCTACACAAATTATGTCATATAAAATGGGCAAACAGAAAGGACAATCAGGTCCACCACAATCCACATTGAGTTCTTCACCGTTTTGAATACCATCTTGGCAATCTTGGGCAAATATAGGGTAAGTAATTAGGAGCCCTAGAAGGCTTAAAAGAAAGGAAAGTTTTTTCATATAATCTAGTATTGAATTTTGGGTGCTGCAATCACAACGTACTGAAATCACGAAATATTACAAAAATATGCTTAGACGTTTACTTTTTTAAACGGTTTAGTCATATTAAAATTAATAAAAATTTTCATAAAAATTGTGACCTAGTCCTTAAACGATTGTCCTTTTTTGCCCTCCAAGCTTACATAAAACAACAAAAAACAACAATACAAACTTGACAGTAACACATTTTAATTCTAAGAATAAAAACAACAACATAGATTTGACAATAACACATTTGTATTCTCTAACAATAAAAACAACAACCATTAACCTTCTCAGCGTGCACCAAGAGTAGGGTTTTTCAAGACAACAATTTATTGTAAATCTTTCAAAAACCGTATGCCATGAAAACGAACAACATTAATAGAATAGCCATATATTTGATTTTGTGTTTAATAGGAATCAGTTCTTACTCTTGCAAAAATGCACAAAGAGCCATCAACTCTGGAGATTACGATTATGTAATCGACCGCTCAGTTCACAAACTTAGAAAAAACAAGAACAAAAGCAAGACCATTGTACAATTAGAAGAAGCTTACAACAAAGCCAATCAACGTTCTGAGTACAAAATCCAACAATTGAAAAAAGAGGGCAATCCCGACAATTACGTCCGTATTTACGAGACTTACTTGGAAATAGCCGATCGTCAAATAGCTGTTAGACCGCTCTTGCCTTTGTACATCAAAAAAGAGGATCGCTTTGCTGATATTGAGACCAAAGACATTCGTCCCGAAGCAACAGCCTTTAAAAACAAATCAGCCGAATACTTGTATACCAAAGCACAAGTTCTGCTCGACAAAGGTGGGAAGTACGATGCCCGCCACGCTTACACTTTACTCAAAAAATTGGACTCTTTTTACCCTCGATTTAGAGATACCCGCAAACTTTTGAGTCAAGCCAACTCTATGGGCAGCAATTATGTCCTTTTTGAAATGAAAAACAAAACAGGCGTACCAATGCCTCCCAATTTTGAAAGTGAATTGAGCAAGTTGGGTGTCAGAGAACTCGACCAATTGTGGGCAGAATTCCACACCCAAAAGCAGCCAAATATTCGCTACGACTACAAAATAGTAATGAACGTCATAGATGTGGCATTGAGTCCTGAAGTTGTCACAGAAAACATCATCACCAGAGAGAAAGAAATAGTAGACGGATGGCAGTATGTACTCGACAAGCGAGGCAATGTGATGAAGGATTCATTGGGCAATGACATCAAGGTAGACATTGTACGAACAGTTCGTTGCGACATCTCGGAGTTTACCCAAAACAAAGAAGCCAACATCAAAGCGAGCATCGACTTTGTTGACTTGAACAGCAACAAAATACTAGGCGTCTATCCTGTTTCAGCAGGCTCTGGATTCAACCACCAATACGGACAGCCAAGAGGAGATTTAAGAGCATTGAACAAGCACGACCAACGTTTGTGTGACACACGTCCTTTGCCTTTCCCAAGCGACCGAGACTTGCTCATCCAAGCGGGTTACGAACTCAAGCCAGCCGTCGAAAGATTGATCGCACGCAATGATGATTTGGTTTTGCGATAAATCGAATTACGAATGTAGGATTACGAGTTACGAATGTAGAATTTTTTGGGAAACACAAGCCATTCTAAATTCGTAATTCTACATTCTAAATTTTTATTGTGCAACGACATTGATTCTAGGCTACGTTCATCCTGGTTAACCAACGCAGGCTTTATACCTTGCACCAAAGTTCATCCATCCGCAACATCCGACGCAGAAAAATTGTGAGTTATAAATTGTGGGTTATTAATTGGCGGATTGGGATGTACACAAAACAAACGATCTGTAGTCCCGAGAATCGGGATTGTGGTGCCCGAACACGAAACAAACACATTTGTAGGGGCAGACCTATGTGTCTGCCCGAACAGGAAACGGAACAGGAAACGATTTGTAGGGGCGTCCCGAAAAAATCGGGATTGCCCGAATAGAAAACAAACACAAAATGTAGGGGCAAAAATTTTTCGCCCGAACAGGAAACGGAACAGTTGGTTATCAAATAGATGAGATTCTGGTATGCCAGCCCAGCTAGTTTCCTGGGAATGACGGTTTAGGGAGAAAACGGGAAGCAAAGGAAGAAGCGGATGGAAAAAAAGCCCCGACGAAGCACCCAAAGAACCGATGCCTACGCCCGATAGAAGTGGATACCCCGGAATAGTCCCGAACTTTCGGGATTGTGCCTGCCCAGAAATGAGGAGTAGAAACGGATAGCGGGGACCCACGAAAGTTTGAAAAACGGACGTTCCGTACAAAAAAAGAGGAGAGAGGCAAAGTGGAATGTCCAGTTTACAATTTACAATGGCATTCTGGTCAGCCTCGCCCCCTCTTTCCTCGCCCCTCGCTCCTGAAAAAACGACATTTTGATTTTTAATAGGGGGTGAAAATTCCAGGATGTGGAAAAACCCCAAACAAAATTATGCTGTAACTGCATCAATTCCTGACACACCCGCTGTTTGACAAAGCAGTGGGTTTTGTCCGTTGAGGAGCTTTGTCTGTTAAAAAGTGATAAAACCATTAAAATACTTGTGCGTATCATAACATAGTACTAATTTATAGGTTAAATAAGTTAAGGCTTGACGGATGTGTTATACATCTCAAAGCTGTCACAATTTGCTATTCTTGAAGTCTCAATACTATGACAAACAAACTCAAAAAAATGCCCTTGTACATTGCCGCTGCTGTGTCAGTTGTATCTTTATCCTTTGCAGGGGGCAACTACTTTGAAGTATCTAAGAATCTCGATCTTTTTTCTTCCCTTTTTAAAGAACTCAATACCCATTATGTAGACAATTTGGATGTCGAAGACCTGATGCAAACAGGTATTGATGCAATGTTGGAGTCATTGGACCCTTACACAGTCTATTATCCTGAGGAGGACATAGAGGGATACAATATGCAAATGACGGGTAAGTATGGTGGCATTGGTGCATTGATTAAAAAGCAAGGAGAATTTGTCATTATCTCTGAACCTTATGAGGGTTTTCCAGCCCACAAAGCAGGTTTGGTTGCAGGAGACAAAATATTGGAAATAGATGGCAAGCCTTTTCAAGGCAAAAACTCTGATGATGTGAGCAACACCCTTAGAGGCACGCCAGGTTCAAAGGTTGATATATTGATAGAAAAGCCCGCCACAGGTGAGAAGGTCAAAAAAACCTTGGTTCGGGAAGAAATCAAGATTAAGAGTGTGCCTTATGCAGGTATTGTAGATGGAATGGGCTATGTGGTATTGAACAGCTTTACCAATTATTGTAGCGATGAGTTGAGAGAAGCCCTAAAAGATTTAAAAGAACAAAATCCACAAGGCATCATTTTGGATTTGAGAGGCAATCCAGGTGGTTTGCTCAATGAAGCGGTTAATGTGTCCAATTTGTTCTTGGACAGAGGAAAGGAGATTGTGCGAACCAGTGGTAGAAGTTCTGGAATGGAAAAACCCTTTAAGACAAGAAAAGGTGCTTTTGATCCAGACATTCCTTTGGTGGTCTTGACCAGTAGAGGTTCGGCATCGGCATCGGAGATTGTGTCGGGTGTGATGCAAGATTATGATAGAGGTGTGGTCATTGGTGAGAAGACCTTTGGAAAAGGATTGGTACAATCGACCAAAGATGTAGGCTTTAACTCTAAGCTCAAATTGACGACGGCTAAATACTATTTGCCAAGTGGTCGTTGCATTCAAGCCATTGATTATTCAGGTAAATACAAAGACGGAGCAGAGAAAATTCCTGACTCATTGCGTACCGCCTACAAAACAACCACAGGAAGAACGGTTTACGATGCAGGTGGAATTGATCCAGACATAGAAGTAGAAACAGAAATGTTGAGCAAATTGGCCGCTAGTTTGTACATCAAGCAATTCTTTTTTGACTATGCAACAGAATTTGTTGCCAAGACGCCTAGTATTGCTGATCCACAAGAATTCCGTATCACAGATGCCATTTTTGATGACTTTGTCAAATTTTTATCAGACAAAGATTACGACTATACCACCGACAGTGAACTCTTATTGGAAGACTTGAAGAAGAAAGCGGAAGAAGAAAAACTATACGAAGCAGTCAAAACCAATATTGACAATTTAGAAGCGAAAATCAAGCACGATAAAGAACAAGATTTGTACAAATACAAAGAGCAATTGATTGAGTATTTGGAAAGCGAAATCGTTACCCGCTACCACAACCAAAAAGGACGTATCGAAGCCTCTTTGGATACCGATCCATTTGTACAAAAAGCGATTGAAGTGTTGAAGAACAAAGGAGAGTATTTCTCTTTATTGGCAAGAAGATAAGAAGCCGCCACTTCAATCATTAAAGTAATATTCAAATAGAAAAAAATGAAAAAAGTAAAATATATATTGTGTGGGGTAGTGCTTGTAGGCTTGTTCGCTTTTGCTGGTCCCTTGAAAGAGACAAGCAACTTTTTTACCATTACCAAAAATATGGAGTTGTTTGCCAATGTCTACAAAGAACTCAATGATTCCTATGTAGACCAAGTAGAGCCAGCAGGTTTGATGCGTACCGCTTTGACGGCTATGCTCAAAAAACTCGACCCATATACCAATTACATCACAGAAGCCCAGATAGAAGATGCCAGACTGAAAAAGTTTGCAAGTGGAGGCGACATAGGGGTAAAACTAATTAAAAAAGGAGAGGACATTGTCATTTCCGAAATATTGGAAGGTTTGCCAGCCGATAAAGGAGGCTTAAAAACAGGCGACATCATCAAAATGATTGATGGGAAAGAAACCAAAGAGAGAACGGTTAAAGATGTGGAACTGTTTTTACAAGGACAACCCGATACCGAAGTTGAATTGGAAGTGATTCCATTTGGTCAAACAAGTGTTGAAGGCAAAAATCTGACCAGAGAAGCCATCAAGCCCAAGGACGTTACTTTCTCTAAAATGTTGAACGACACTGTTGGGTATGTCAAGCTTTCTACTTTCTTGGCGAGAGGTTGTGGGCAGTTTGTAAAAGACGAAATTGACAAGCTTAAAAAGGAAAACGAGAACTTTAAATATTTGATTTTCGATTTGCGTGCGAACCCAGGTGGTTTGTTGAGCGAGTCGATTTTGGTATCCAATATCTTTTTACCCAAGGACGAATTGGTTGTGGTAACCAAAGGGCGTGACCCTGAGCAAGTGCAAGAACTCAAGACCCAGATGGATGCCGCTTATCCAGACATTCCATTGGTGGTATTGACGAATAACAAATCGGCTTCTGCCTCTGAGATTGTTTCGGGTACAATGCAAGACTTTGATAGAGGTGTGGTGATTGGTAAGCGAACCTATGGTAAAGGATTGGTACAACAGACCAAAGACATTGGTTTTAACTCCAAAGTTAAATTGACGATTGCCAAGTACTACATCAATTCTGGTCGTTGTGTACAAGCGGTGGACTACTATGGAGACTATACCGATGCAGGTGCAAAGCAAATTCCCGATTCACTCAAAAACGAATTCCGTACCAAGAACGGTCGTTTGGTATATGACAACTCTGGTGTAGAACCCGACATCTTGATTGACAAGGACCAATACAGTCCGATTACCGATGCCTTATTGAAAAAGCATGCAGTATTTGACTACGCCAATCACTATGCGAGCAAACACGATAGCATTGCTGCTCCATTGGAGTTTGAAATAAGCGATGCCGACTTTGAGGACTTTGTCAAATACATCAATGGTCAAAAAATTGAGACGGAATTTGAGACCGAAAAACTCATCAAGGATTTGGAGAAAAGCGCAGAAGAGGAGCAATACTTTGATGCGGTGAAAAACGAATTGCAGCAGTTACAAGCGAAGATCAATGAGTTTAAAACGGCGGACATTCGTCAGCACAAAAAAGAGTTGAAAGGATTGCTTAAATACGAAATCCTCAACCGTTACTACTACGACAAAGGCCGTTTGGAAGCTTCTTTGAACGATGATTTGGATGTACAAGAAGCCTTTAAATTGTTTGGCGATATGGATCGTTATAACAAGATTTTGTCGGGTGAAGCGAATTAAAAAAATAAAACAAGTTTTTAGCGAATTTTAATAGAAAAGAGCAGTGAGCTGGTATTGGCTTGTTGCTCTTTTTTTATTTTTTGGGATGGAGCGTTGGGGGCTTCGTTTGCAAAGTGTGTCCCCGCCTTACACTTCTACGCCTCATTTGGAGCTGCCGCAGTCCCAATGCTTTTGGTATCTAATTCGTAATAGAGTCACTCAGTGATCATCGGAATCTATACTTCGGGGTATCCGTTGCAGTCGGGCATAGGCATCGGTTCTGGTGGTGCTTTGTTGGTTCGGTTTTTCTATCCGCTTCGTGCGGGGCTTCTAGTGTTTTTTATTTTGGGTTATAGCCTAGGTTTTTCATTTGTTCTTTGAACCAGGAGGGGGTTCTAGAATTGTTATGCTTGATGAAGTTATCTAGTTCGGCTAATTTCTCCATTCCTTTTTGGGTCTTTCTTAACCACATTGATTTTTTAACTTGATTTAGCTTATTTATGGCAGTGATGAAGTTTTTATAGCCATCAATGTACTCTTTGGCTATAGACTTATCATATTTTAATACTCCTTGAAAGGCTTTTAAATCTTTATCAAAAAAACCGTAAGGGTCATTTGCTAAATAATAGGATCGTAATAAAATGGTACGAGCATCAAATTCGAAGAAGGCATTGACATATTTTGTCTCTTTCAATAAAATATCAATGGTTGCCTCATAGTTTTTAAAATAAAATTCTAAGACAGCCAAGTGAAACTGTTGGGTA
>JAHDIA010000235.1 GCA_020631035.1 Chitinophagales bacterium
TCGAAGATCTAGCCATAATACCAAAATTTTTATTAAAAAATCACATAATTAAAACATTCTTCGTCTCTCGTTATTGTTAACAGTATGTAAATCAACTATTTACTTAACAATAATTAACGCATTGCTTCTCCTTTGATATTATAAACTTTTTTAGCTAAATTATTTGTCTTTTTAAAGACAAATAATGAGTTAATTTAATGTCTTTAGACATTTTTGTATCGCTTCGAAGTTGGGCAAATCACCAGGACTCGCCAGTACCTCGGTATATTGGACTGTTCCTTCTTTGTCTATCACAAAAGCAGAACGCTTACCAACTCGCTTCATTCCAAAGGCAGGAAACTCCTCATACAAGGCGCCATAACTTTCTGCAACATTGCCTCCAAAGTCTGAAAGCAGGTCAAAATTGAGGTTTTGCTCTGCCTTGAACTTTTCCAATGTAAACAATGAATCAACCGAAATGCCTAAAACAGTGGCATCTGCACCTTCATAGACACTGATGGCATCTCTTACAGAACACAATTCTGTGGTACACACACCAGTAAAAGCCAAGGGGAAAAACAACAACAATACATTGCTTTTGCCTTTAAAGTCTTCGAGACTGATTTCTTTTTTATCTGAATTGAACAGGGTAAAAGCTGGAGCTTGATCACCTTTTTGAATACTCATAGTAAAGGGTTTTGTAGTTTTTTAAAAATCTCCCCAAAGATACAGATACACAAATGAATCCCTACCTTTGCGGCAAATTATTTGAAATATGAGCGAAGAAGTTAAAACAGTCAAAGAGACTTGTACGATAATGACCGAAATGGTGCTACCCAATGATACCAATACCCTCAACAATTTACGTGGAGGAAAAATTTTACATTGGATGGACATTGCTACAGCCATCAGTGCAGGCAAATTGGCGAATCGTCCAGTGGTAACAGTGTCGGTCGATCAAGTGTCTTTTCTCAATCCCATCAAATTGGGAGATGTGGTAACCATTGAATCTAAGGTTACGCGTACCTTTAATACGTCTATAGAAACCTATGTGGAGGTGTGGGCAGAAAATTTGCCAACTAGGACCAAATACCGCTGTAATGACGCTTATTACACCTTTGTGGCACTGGATAGCAATGGAAAACCCACCCGTGTTCCAAGAGTAGAACCTCAAAATGAGGAAGAACAGAAACAATTTGATGGGGCACTCAAACGTCGTCAGTTGCGCCTTATCATTGCGGGACGTATGAAGCCCGAAGAAGCAGAGGAACTAAAAGCATTGTTTGTACAATAATGCATCAATAAAAAAGGAGATGGAATCAACCATCTCCTTTTTTATTTTTTGTAATATCTTTTTTCTTTAATGGTGTGTTGGACATATAAAGTGTTTTTTTATTATGTCCACCAGCTTTGGCTACAAGAGCGTGTCTACTGGTTAACTCTTCGTGCTTAGTCCTACCAGCACTTTCATCCTTCCCCATACGCCACGCTCAAAGAACAGAATTATTTATATACCCAATTTGCTCTTTACCAAAGTGGTTACATCATCACCATCTGGAGCGTGCAATAAAATACCTGTACTTGTATCAAAAATATAGGTAAATCCTTGTTCGCTAGCAACTGCTTCAATAGAACTTTTGACGTTTTCGATGATGGGAGCCGTCAATTCTTGCTCTTTTTTCATCACATTTTGTTGGGCTGTTACCGAAAATGTTTGCATTTCCTGTTGTAAACCATACAACTCCTGTGTACGTTCATCTTCTTGCTGTTTGGTAATGATGCCTGCTTGAATATCAGAGGAAAGCTTTTGAGCTTTGGTTTGGTATTCATTTTGCATACTACCCATTTGGTTCTCCAATTGTTGGCTATAAGTGGCCAATTCTTTTTCTGCTGCTTTCCAAGCAGGAAGTTGTGTCAATAGCTCAGCCGAGTTCAAATGTCCAAACTTTTGAGCTGAAACCATATTGGTACCTACAAAGAAAAGGCACGCAATTAAAGCTATTTTAATTATATTTTTCATTTGATTGTTTGTTATCAATTTTGGTAAATGTAATTCATTTTGGTTCTTTGATTAGGTAAAGTAAAGATTACAACCTAGGCTTGACCAATTCAGTAATGTCATCAGCAGGAAGAGCATACACTATTCCTCCATTGGCACTGACATCAAAAACATAGGTGTAGCCGTTTTCTTCAGCTACTTGTTTAATAACATTTTGTGCCTTTTCTAAAATAGGAGTGAGTAGTTCTTGCTCTTTTTGCAATACTTTTTGACTTGCTTCAATTTCAAATTGAGCAATGCTTTGCTCTTTTTGAAGCAAACGCTGTTGTTCTTGATCTAACTGAGCTTGCGTAATGGAACCAGTTTGCACTTTTTGTTGCAGGGTATTGATTTCTGTTTGGTAACTTTCCAATTGATTTTTGTAGTCATTTTCCAATTGTGTTCTCAAAGTACCAACTTCTTGTTCTGCCGCTTTCCATTCTCCCATTTCTGACAAGATTGCAGCCGAGTTCAAATAGCCTAGTTTTTGTTGGGCATTGCCATCTACACTTACAGCCATCAAAATGAAAGCTAGAACCAATGAGCAGCCAAACTTAAAAATATTCTTCATCTAGTTATTGTGTTTATTACAAATGCAAATATAAGATTTTATTCGTTAGTCCTAGTTACTAGGGGGTTTCCAAGTTTAGGGCTTTCATAATTTCAGTCGTTTTATCATATTTTTCATTGGCATATAAAACCGAAATGCCACTTGATTTGTCTAGTACAAAATCGTATGAGCGTTGAACTGCCATTTTCTGAATGGCCTCATATATTTGATCTTGAACAGGCTTGACCAACTCTTGGCGTTTTTTGTACAATTCGCCTTCGTAGCCAAACTTTGCCTTTTGAAAATCTTTCAAATCTTTTTCTTTTTGGACAATCTCATCTTGGCGACCTTGACGCATATCTTCAGTCAATAAAATTTCTTCAGCTTGGTAGGCTTTGTACATCTCTTCGATTTCAGCATAACGCTGTTGGATTTGCTTTTGCCAAGCCTCTGTTATTTGATCGATTTCTTTTTGTGCTTCTTGATATTCAGGCATTTTGTTCAATACCATATCTGTGTCCACATAGACAATTTTTTGCGCCATAGTGAACATTGTTCCGCCGAGCAAAAATGCCAATAATACAATGATTTTTTTCATTTTTTAGAACTTTTGTTTATGATTGTGTTTTCGACTTAAAGAGACGAACAAAGTTTAGAATAGATGAGCTTTTCGTAAATGCTTTAACAAAAATTAAATACCATCTTCCTCAAATCATCTGCAAAAATCTAATATTTTACTAAAGGAAAGAAAAAGCTAGGCCAAAAATTGCATGTATTGGCTGCTTTTTTGTGTCAATCCCTCTTTAAGACGTGATTTATGGTAATTTCGTTGGTTGATTGGGAAAATTGTAAGAACCTGTCTGAAAACCTATTCTGAGTTTGAGGCAGAAGTATTTTGTACTAGGATAAGGCGCAAAAAACGGGCTGGGCTGGCATACCAGTTACACACGGTCGTGTGTCTGTCCGAGAGGCGTGGCGTGAAGCGGATGGAAAAAACGTAGCCATAAGCGACTAAAGAAGCGATATTACGCCCGATTGCAGTGGATACCCCACAATGTAGGGGCGGTCCCGAGAATCGGGACGCCCTGGAATGAGGAGTAGAAACGGAAAGCGGGGGCTCCCATTGTCCAAAGCCCCCAACGTTCCGTTCTAAATTTTTTAATATTATTCTGGTTCAAATCCAAGGATAAAGTGGAATTCGGCAAAAGAACTGAGGTAGTTGCCAATCCCTTCTCCACGAGTGAAGCCACGTTTGTCACGGTCAAATCCTATGCCCCAATCAAAGCCCATCAAACCAAACATTGGTAAGTAAATACGCAAACCCAGTCCAGCTGAGCGATAGAGATCGAATGGATTGTATTGGTTGAGGCTGTTCCACGAATTTCCTGCTTCGAGGAAGGCAAGGGCATAAATAGTTGTAGTTGGGCTAGGACTGAGTAAGTAGCGCAATTCCATTGTAAACTTGTTCATAAAGGGGTCGCCCAAACGAATTACATCGTCTATCCCATCTTTGTTGATATCCTCAACGACAGTATTTCTGGTAATCTCATTTTCGTCATAGCCACGTAAAGCAAAAATATCGGTTCCAGCCAAAAAACCATTGATTTGGTTGGATAGTCCATCCCCTCCAATCCAGAAACGTTCAAAGGGAGCTGTTCCAATTTGGGTATTGTAGTGTCCCAATACCCCAATTTTCGCAGCAGTACGAATCACCAATTTTTCCGTGATTGGCGTAAACCATTCAGCTCTGAACTTCCATTTGTGGTATTCGGTCCATTTGTATTTGTCATTGTTGGACAATTGGTTATAGTCTTTGTTGTTGAATGCTGAATAGGGGGGAGTCAATTCCAAAGACAAACTAAAGGTTGAACCACTATTAGGGAAAATAGGGTTGAAAACCGTAGAACGGCTTAAAGTTGTATTGAGACTTAGGTTGTAGTAGTTGCCATCGGTGACAATGAAACGGTCAACCCAATTGTTCAATTTGAAGTGAGACAATCTGATGCCGTTGACCAAAGTAAAGTTATCATCTGGCCAGCGCAATCTACGTCCCAAAGAAACAGAAACGGCATTGTTTATAAGCAAATTGGTTGGTTCTACCGAAAAATCGAAAAAGTCGAGGCTGGTAAAATCGCTAGGGTAGACGGCTTGTCTTGCTCTGGTAACTGCGACCGTTAAGGCATTGGGTCTTTTACCACCCAACCAAGGTTCTGTAAAAGAGGCATTGAGTGCTTGAAAACGAGGACCTGTTGCTTGGAAACGAACAGACAAACGTTGACCATCTCCTGCGGGTATTCCTCTTTTGCGCCAAGCTTCACGGCTCAACATATTTTTGATAGAGAAATTGTTGAAGGTGACACCCAAGCTACCGACAATGGATCTACCTCCCCACCCAGCAGAAAGTTCCAATTGGTCAGAAGGACGTTCTTCAACTGTGTATTTGATGTCTACTGTACCATCGGCAGGATTCGGAATGGGTTGAATGCCAATGGATTGAGGATTGAAGTAGTTGAGGGCAACCAGTTCTTGTTGAGAACGGATAATATCGGAACGTCTAAACTTATTGCCTGGTTTGGTAAATAAGGCACGTCTGATAACGTGTTCGTTGGTTTTGTCATTGCCTTCAACGATGATGTTGTTGATGGTTGCTTCTGGACCTTCATAAACCCTCATTTCAAGGTTAATGGTATCATTTTCAACTTTAGCCTCGATGGGTTGAACATTGAAAAATAGGTAGCCATCGTCCATATATAAGCTACTGACATCGGTGCCTGTTGGGTCACCAAAGAGGCGTTGTTCCAATAATTGTGTATTGTAGACTTCACCTTTTTCGATTCCGAGTATTTTGGATAGTGTGGCATCATCGTGTTTGGTGTTGCCTACCCAGTCTATTTTGCCAAAATGATAACGTTGTCCTTCATCGACCATAATGTGAACATTGAGGTGGCCGTTGTCAGCGGTATAAATAGAATCTTTGACTATACGGGCATCCCTATAGCCTTGAGTGTTGTAGTATTCAATGACTCTCTTTTTGTCGTCTTCGTAATCGTCTTTTATGAATTTAGAAGAGGAGAATATTTTGAGGCGGACTTTGTCATCAAAATAGTTGAGAGCATCGCTGATGGATACATTGGCAAGGGTTGAAATAATATTAGATTTTCCAAGATCTTTCCAGACTTTCTTGGGAGATTTGCGATCAATTTTGCTTTTACTTTTGGTATTCTCCATTGATTTGCGGAGTTTACGAGGGTAAACATTTTCTACTCCTTCAAATACAATGTCATTGATTTTTATCTTTCTACCACGGTCCACATTGATGAATAGGATGACGCTATTGGCTCTTAGCGAGTCTCTTTTTTCGCTCAAGGCAACTTTGGTATTGAGGAATCCTTTATTGACATAAAAGTTTTTGGTGATATTGGTGACCTTGCTTTTGGTATTGGCATCAAGAATTCTACCTGCTAGAAGGGGGAGTGCATCTCGAAGCTCTTCAATTTCGGAATTTCTAACCCCTGAAAAACGATATTTGGACATTCTAGGCAGTTCTTTAAGATGAATTTCCAAAAAGATGATGTCATTGATGATTTTGGATGCATATATTTGTACATCTTCAAAAAGTCCTTGTTTCCAAAGTGTTTTGATGGCTTCAGGGATTTGTTCCCCTGGTATTTGAATTTTGTCCCCTACAGCAAGACCTGAAAGAGAGATGAGTACTTTTTCGTCTAGATATTGGGTGCCTTTTATTTCGATGCCACCAATTTCGTATTCTTTTGCGGTGGTATAATCTATGCTATTATTGACTGTAGGCTCTTGTGCATATGTTATGACACTTGAGCAAAGGACAAATAAACTTAATATGATACTTATGGTAAATCTCATGATGATAGCAGCTTGAGTCTTTTGAGTGTTATTCAATGGTTAATTGCTCACTGGTTTTTCCAAATCTTCTTTCTCGGTTTTGATAATCATAAATGGCTTTAAACAAATCTTCTTTACCAAAGTCTGGCCACATAGTTTCGGTAAAGTACAATTCAGAATAGGCAATTTGCCATAAGAGGTAATTGCTTATTCTTTGTTCTCCACTTGTTCTAATGAGCAATTCGGGATCGGGAATGTTTTTGGTTGCCAGATAAGACTGAATGAGGTTTTCATTCACATCTTCAGGTTTTAAGGCACCATTGGCAACATCAGTAGCGATGTTGCGTATAGCATTGGTCAACTCCCATCTAGAACTATAGCTCAAAGCCAAGGTCAAGACCAGTTCTTTATTGTCTTGGGTTTCGTCTATGCCTTCTTGTAGATATTGTAAACAATCTTGTGGTAAGCGTTCAATATCTCCAATGGTGTTTAGACGAACCCCATTTTTTTTAAGATCTTGGGTTTCCTTTCTAATAGTCCTAACGAGGAGTTTCATCAAAGCGTTGACTTCGGTAAGTGGGCGAGACCAATTTTCTGTAGAAAAAGCATAGAGTGTAAGGTAGCGAACACCTATGTCTCTGCAAGCTTCTGTAATGGTTCTGACAGAATTTACTCCTTTGGTATGGCCAAATATTCTATTTCGACCAAATTTTTGTTTAGCCCAACGTCCATTACCATCCATAATGATGGCAATGTGTTGAGGAATTTTTTTGTTGATTATCAGTTCCTTAAAGGATGTCATTGTTGTGGACAGTTACCTTGAAAAATAGTATAAGTAACAAAGATACCAATAAAAAGGAAACCATCATTACTTACGCTATCACCTCTTTGACGTCCAGACTCACCTATGGAAGGTCCTGTAGCGATAGAAGGGTCGGCAAGGGCCGCATTTGTGGAGGCTGCTCCCAATATATTTGGGTCAACATATTGGCCACTCACATCATCTAGATAATCTGTAAATGTAAAGCGGTAATTGACTTCAAAGCCTAGGTTCCACAAATGGCTGATCCAGTGTTTGTAGCCAATACCAATAGGAATGGCGGGCTGGACCAATTTGTAGGGAGTGCGTTGGGTAAAATCAGAGTTTTGTTGCCCTTCGGTGCCCAAATCTCGCAAATCGTACCAAGTATTATCAGTTGGAGAATCAGGACTGATGATGGCTTGTACTTCAGGATCAATTTGTGCTTGAGGATTAAATTTGAATACAGAAACTCCCAATGTTAGATAAGGAGAGTAAAAATGTTTTTTATTGCCAGGAATGTATTTTTTGAAGTTAAATTCGACTTGAGCAGCCAATTCGGTTATATTGGAACGAAAGCTCAGATTTCGTCTCTGTAAAAACGGTTCATTAGAATTGGCATCTTTGTAACGCAATCTTGCAAAATTGACTCCACCTTTGAATGCGAGGTATGGTCCCACACTGTATTTGTAGAAAACCCCGCCACCTGGACGGATGTTAGAAAAACCATAAAGTGGATTGAGGTCACCATGATAATTGGCTCCTCCCAACCAAAAACCATATTCTTGGTATTTGGTATTTTGTGCTTGACTATTTGAAGAAAAGAATAGACAGAACAATAAGAGAAAAACTCCGCTGAAAACGCTGCTTTTTTGCGCCATATGTTTAAAAAAATGATACTTCATATGAACGGATGTGGTGTTTGAATGTTGCTTATTAAAATGAAAAAAAAAAGGCAAGATCCAATGACCCTGCCTTTTTGTAAAAAAAGTTGAATATTTTTTAGTTAATAGCTTCAGACAATGCTTTGCCTGGTTTGAATTTTGCAACGTTTTTAGCCGCAATTTGCATTTTCTCCCCTGTAGCTGGATTACGACCTTCTCTAGCAGGACGGTGGTTTACCGAAAAAGTACCCAATCCCAATAAGCTTAGTTTATCACCTGCTTGCAAAGTTGAGGTAATGCAATCTATAAAAGATTTAAGGGCTGCATCTGCTGCAGTTTTGCTGATGTCTGCATCTTCTGCAATTTTCGCTAATAAATCTGCTTTTTTCATATTTAAAAAGATTAATGTTAATTTGTAATTACTTAATTATCAACTAGTT
>JAHDIA010000236.1 GCA_020631035.1 Chitinophagales bacterium
TCTCAAAAGATCGAGGTGCTTCAATGGGTTTTTCGGCTGTATAACTAAATGCTGGAATTTCGCTTGCTTCCCAAGAACCAAAGTGTTTCTCTAATAATACAACTGCAGCATCGGGGTCCAAATCACCCGAAAGACAAATAGCCGCATTATTGGGACGATAATAAGTATAAAAGAAATTATAAATATTGTGCATTGAGGGATTCTTCAAATGTTCTCCCTCACCAATGACAGCAGTGCCATAAGGATGACTCTCATATAAACCCTTGTAAATAGAACGCCAAGATTTGACGTAATCATTGTCCAATGCTCTATTGTACTCCTCATAAACTGTTTCCATTTCTGTATGAAACAATCGCAACACCAATTTTTTAAATCGGTTAGACTCTACCTTAGCCCAACGTTCCAATTCATTAGAAGGTACATCATTGATGTAAACTGTTTTTTCATAAGAAGTATAAGCATTGGTATCTTTGGCTCCTAGGGTAGATAAAATTTTGTCATATTCATTGGGAATGGCCAATTGAGCAGCTTGGTGAGAAATGGCATCTATTTCTTTATAGATTTCTAGTTTTTTTTCAGGGTCTTTTTCGTGGAGATGTTTTTCATACAAATCAGCTATCTGGTCTAATAGCTTGCTTTCTTTTTCCCAATCCATAGTTCCCACATCGGCGGTACCTTTAAACAACATATGTTCCATATAGTGTGCCAGTCCTGTGGTTTCTCTTGGGTCATTTTTTGAACCAGCTTTAAAGGCTATGGAAGTATAAATCCGAGGCGCATCTTTATTGACACTCAAATATACCTTCAGTCCATTTTGCAGTGTGTATATTCTTGTATTGAGCAAATCCCTATCAAATTTTTGATAAGGTTGAGTCGGATGCTTTGCCATTGTATCTACCATAAGCTTAATATTTTAATTCCAGAAAAAGTCTTCGTTGCAGTTCTGCAACCGCAGGATTCTTCTTAATCAACTCCTGCAATTTATCATTTGGTGTAAACACTTTATTTTCATCTTGTGGTGCAAGTGACTTATCAACACTTACTGTTAATTCTAAATCCAATAAATTGAATTGTTTTACCAATGCATCTACCAAGCCTGTACTTTCTTCTCTAACCCTTGCTTGTTCCAAAGCATTGGATACAACCACTTCTATTACATTTGCTTTTAAGATTGGTTGGTACTTTTTAAATATAGCCTTTGATTGATTGGAGTCAAATCCTTCTTTATAAGCATTCCAATGTTTTTGAATCAAAGCAGTATCTAAATCTGTCTCCACTACTCTACGACGTCCCTCTTCTTTTTCAACTTTTTCTGCTTCTATCTCAAGCAATTGATTCAAAGATTTTAACTGAGGGCCTTTGCTTGCAAGACTCCCTCCCAGTTTAAGCCCTAGCTTGCCTTTAGCTGTTTCTTTTAGACTGGGTTTAGGACGTTCATTTGTTTGTTTTGTCTCACTCTTCTCTATATTTATTAAATTTTGAGAAGATTCACTGACTATTTCCTCCGATTTTGACGCATCTTGCTGTTTTTCAACTGTATGTCTCTCTTGCTCTTTCGATGGTAAGGAGGTTAAACTCAATTCATTTTTTTGAGATTTAGAAACAGTTTCTTCTACCTTAGCATGTGTTGTTGTTTGTTCAGATGCTTTATTGGTCGCACCTAATTTATTTTTTTTTTGAGTCCCTCCAACTGGAGCAACTTGTTTGTTTTTTAAATCAAAAGCCAATTGAATTTTGCTCAACTTCAACATTGCCAATTCTATTTGCAAACGTTTGTTTTGAACTGTTCTATGATTCAGTGCATACTCATTAACTATGTTTAAACCACTCAATAAATATGCTGCTGAAGCAGTCTCTGCCTGTTGTAAATATCTTTGTTGTACACTCTCGCTTGTTTCCAACAATGCAGTTGTTTGCTTGTCTTTGGCAAACAACAAATTTCTAAAATGTCTTGCCAAACCTTGTAAAAACTCTCCTCCATCAAATCCTTGTGCAATAATTTCATCTAAAAACAACAGCACCTTTACATGGTCTCCCATCAAAAGTGCATCCATTATTTTAAAGTAATAATCATAATCCAAAACATTCAAAGCCTCTAAAACAGCAACATATTTGATTTCACCTTTGGAAAAACTAGCAATTCTATCAAAAATAGACAAGGCATCTCTCAAAGCTCCATCGGCTTTTTCAGCCATTAAATGCAATGCTTCTGACTCAGCTGTGATGTTCTCTTGTTTACAAATTTCTTCTAAATGTGCCACGATGTCTTTGACACCAATGCGTTTAAAGTTAAAGACCTGACACCGAGAAAGAATGGTTGGTAAGATCTTGTGTTTCTCAGTTGTTGCCAAGATAAAAATGGCATAGGGAGGCGGTTCTTCTAATGTTTTCAAGAAAGCATTAAAGGCACTTTGAGACAACATATGTACCTCATCTATGATGTATACTTTATATTTTCCTGCCTGAGGTGCAAAACGTACTTGTTCTATCAAGTTTCTGATGTCTTCAACACTATTGTTAGAAGCAGCATCCAATTCAAATATATTCAGTGCAATATCAAGATCTATATCAGCATAAGAACCATCTTGAACTGCTTTGGCTGGATCAGGAGCATTGATTGCTTTGGCCAAGATTCTAGCACAAGTGGTTTTACCAACACCTCTTGGTCCACAAAAAAGAAAAGCTTGTGCCAATTTATTGGCTTGAATGGCATTGCTCAAGGTAGCAGTGACATGCCTTTGCCCAACCACCTCTTCAAATTTTGAGGGCCTATATTTTCGTGCCGAAACTTGATAATTTTCCATCCCAGTAAAGATAATTCATTTGTAATAAAGGTTTCTACAAATTGACATTTAAAATTTTAATCTCTACCAAAAAAGTTGGCAATTCTTACAATTCAAAAACCATTTTTTCCTATTACAAAAAAAGGTAAGCCAACGACTGACTTACCTTCTGATATTGATGATATAATATTCTATTCTTCTAAAAGCCCTTCTACACAAACTGTCAATTTATTATTGAGCACCTCCACAAAACCACTGCGCACTTTAAACTGCTCAATATTGCTGTTGGTCGTCACCTTAATGATGCCATCACTAAGTGCTGAAATCAAGGGAGCGTGACCATTTAATACCTCAAAACCACCCACGATACCAGGAAAAACCACACTCTTGACTTCTCCTTCAAACACCTTGGCATCGGGTGTCAATATTTCTAAATGCATATTATTATACTTTAATATTTAGCTCGTTAAGCATTCAACTCTTCCAACATTTTCTTGCCTTTGGCAATAGCATCATCTATACTACCTTGAAGGTTGAATGCTGCTTCAGGATATTCATCCACTTCACCATCCATAATCATATTAAATCCTCGAATGGTTTCTTCTATTGGAACCAATACTCCTGGAATACCTGTAAACTGCTCTGCTACGTGGAATGGTTGAGACAAGAAACGCTGTACCTTACGAGCACGGTATACTACTTGCTTGTCTTCCTCACTCAATTCATCCATACCTAAGATCGCAATAATGTCTTGCAATTCATTGTAACGTTGCAAAATATTGATAACTTTTTGAGCCGTATTGTAATGCTCCTCACCAACAATATCGGGAGTCAAAATACGAGAAGTAGAAGTCAATGGATCCACTGCTGGATAAATACCTAATGAAGCCAATTTACGACTCAATGAAGTGGTTGCATCCAAGTGAGCAAAGGTTGTAGCAGGTGCTGGATCGGTAAAATCATCCGCAGGAACATATACCGCCTGAACAGAAGTAATCGATCCCCTCTTAGTTGAGGTAATACGCTCCTGCATCAAACCCATCTCTGTTGCCAAAGTAGGCTGGTATCCCACCGCCGAAGGCATACGTCCCAAAAGTGCTGACACCTCTGAACCTGCTTGAGTGAAACGGAAAATATTATCAATAAAGAACAAAATATCACGTCCTCCAGAATCACCATCACCATCTCTAAAGTATTCTGCAACTGTCAATCCTGACCACTCTCGCACGTGCTCCAGGTGGCTCGTTCATCTGACCAAATACCAAAGTTGCTTTTGAGTTTTTCAAACTATCAGTACTCACTTTTGACAAATCCCAACCACCTTCTTCCATCGAGTGCAAGAAATCTTTACCATAATCAATTACACTAGATTCCAAGAACTCCCGCAAAAGGTCATTTCCTTCACGTGTTCTCTCTCCTACTCCTGCAAAAACAGACAAACCTTCATATGCCTTGGCAATATTGTTTACCAACTCCATAATCAATACCGTCTTTCCTACTCCTGCACCGCCAAACAATCCAATCTTTCCTCCTTTGGCATATGGCTCAATCAAATCAATTACTTTAATACCAGTATACAATACCTCTGAATCTGTAGACAAGTCCTCAAATACAGGTGGTTTACGGTGTATTGGATAGCTTCTTTCTTTACTTACTGAACCAATTCCATCAATCGCTTCTCCTACTACATTGAACAATCTTCCTTTGATGACATCTCCAATGGGCATAGAAATCGGCTTCCCTGTATCTACTACCTGCATTCCTCTTACCAATCCATCTGTAGAATCCATTGCGATGGTACGCACACTGTCTTCACCAAGGTGTTGTTGGGTTTCTAAAATTAATTTAGACCCATCTGCTTTTTCTATTGAAAGCGCATTTAAGATTTCTGGCAAATTGGCGTCTTTGTCAGAAAAACTCACATCCACAACCGCCCCAATAATCTGCTTTATTTTACCTACGTTTGGCATGGTATTTTTTTTATTTTTTTATGAGTAAAACTTTTTTTATAATTTTCGGCACAAAGGTAAGAAAAGCATTATACATATCATTATTACTCAAGGTATTTATTCTCAAAATACACTATATTTGCAGCATTAATTCACATTCCTCACCACATCCATTACCATTCTTTCGTTAAACACAAGTACAATGAAAGAAATGTGCTCATATTATTTTGGCATTGAATTTGATTTCACTATATAGATTTTTTATACAAAAGCTATGCTATGAGGTATTTTTTAACCACCCTGACATTATTGCTATGTCTCTCTCTTGCCACTTTTGCTCAAAAAAAAGAGCTTAAATTGGCAAATAAGTATTATGAATCCTTTGAGTATTCCAAAGCCATTGAATTGTACAAAGAGGTTCTAAAAAAAGACAAAAAAAACAAGAACGCTATATATGCCCTAGCCGATTGTTACAAACGAACCAGTAAATTTGCCAAAGCAGCACACTGGTATGAAAAGGCGGTAGACCTTGCTCCCAATGACGCTGATTTGAAATTCCAATACGCTCAATCTCTAATGAGCAATGGCGATTACAATCAGGCAAAATATGTCTTTTCACAGTATGCCGAACAAAAACCCAATGATTCAAGAACACAAAACTTTATTGATTGGTGCAACAATGTAGACTCCTACTTAGCAGATTCTTCATTATACAAAGTAGAGGGTATTCCAACCAACTCACCTCAATCCGATTTTGGTCCTGCCTTTTTCCAAAATGGGCTTGTTTTCTCATCTACTCGTCCAACAGGCTCCAAAGACAAGCTTGATGGGTGGACTGGGGAAACTTTTCTAGATTTATTTTATAGTAAATCTGATTTTTATGAACAATGGGGAGAAGTTGCTGAATTGCCTGGTTGGAGTGGCAGCAAATTTCATGATGGCCCAGCTACCTTTGCCAATGAGAATACCAAAATGTACTTTTCTCGCAATGTGCGCAAAAAATTTAATAAGGGCAAAATTGCCACCTTGCGCATCTTTGAATCTGAATTTAGAGATGGCAAATGGTCTTTCCCACTAGAAATGAGCTTTAATCCTTCGAGTAACCGATACTCCTTGGCACATCCTTCAGTAACGGAAGATGGTACAAAAATTTATTTTACTGCTGATTTACCTGGCGGTTATGGCGGCAAAGATATTTATGTTGTTGAAAAAACAGGTTTCTCCTGGACCAGCCCGCAAAATTTAGGTTCCCAAGTCAATACCGAAGGGGATGATATGTTCCCTTACATTCATTCCGATGGAACACTCTATTTTGCCTCTGACGGACATGGTGGTTTTGGTGGCCTAGATGTATTCTATGTCTTCAAAGAGGATGGTAGTGATAACTGGTCTTCTGCTTTTAATATGGGCTATCCCATCAATAGTCAGACCGATGATTTTGGCCTTATACTCAATCCCAATAAAGATATGGGTTTTATTGCTTCCAATAGACCTGGAGGCAAAGGAAGTGACGATATTTACTCTGTATTCATCAAAGCAGCCAAAGCAGAGCAGTTGAGCAGCAAGTCTGGCAATATAGCAGCTGTTTCTCAAACCCAAAAACAAAAAATGCCACGAGATTCAAAAATTACGGTGGTCTCTTATGTGCCCAATGCCCAAGAAATGGCTAACTCTTCTTTAAAAGACCGAAAAGATTTCTTTTTCATTGGATTGGTTCAAGATTATCAATCAAAAAAAGAAGTAGCCAATAAATTGGTCGAATTGGTCGAATTGGAAACAGATAAAGTACAAAGATATTTTACTGATAAAGGAGGGAACTTTTATTTCCACCTCAAAGAAAATCATCGCTACGTTTTAAGGGTCAGAAATGCCCAAAAAGTAGTGGAAGATTTTAGAGAAATCAGTGTGATTGGTTACGACAAAGGCAATATTTTCCATACTATTTTAGAGGTCAATAAACCTAAAGGACTTGCCGAAGAAACCTTTAAAGAATATACCGAAAAATTTGGCAAAGGCTCACAGTTCATTCCTGAAAGTGGTTTGCCTGTCGACACCTTTGTTCAAGATACCGCACCAGACAAAGGAACTTACAACCCTAACCCCAATAGCTTTTCCAAACCTAAACCTGATCCCAATTATGAAGGTTACAAACGCCCTGAATTGCCTTCTTCACCCAATAATGTAGTGTCTTCATATACTCCCCCACCTATGAACATAAGCTACAAAATACAAATTGGTGCATTCAACAAAGCTTTGTATCAAAACCACAAATACCTACGCCCCATCAACAACGAATACATCGAAGAAATTGGTCCAAGAGGCGTACACCGTTATTTGGTAGGCAATTACAACGATCTTGACAATGCCGAGGCATACCAACGTTATATGAAAGAATTGGGCTACCAGTCTGCTTTCATTGTCATTTATGTCAACAATACACGAATGGAGCTAGGGATAGACGAAGCTCCTTCTGACTGGCTAATTAGATAACGAACAAAGAAAAATAATAGCTTTTTTATAAACAAACTTCCCCAATCAAATACCGCATATTTGCACATTTGATTGGGGTTTTTCTTAACTTTGAACCTCATATTAAAAACACTCCAATGGCGACTTCCCTCAACAACTTATCCGAATACGACCCCAACCAAATCCCCGATTCTACCGAAATGGCATTTGGAATAGTCGTTGCAGAATGGAATCCAGAAATTACCAACAGCCTACTCAAAGCCTGTTGTGAAACCCTAACAAAACATGGAACAGATCCAGCGGCAATCAAAGTAGTTCGTGTTCCAGGTACTTTTGAGCTACCCAAAGCTTGCGAATGGATGGCAGATGCTGAATGGGAAGATCCCGAAAAAGGATTTTTTACGCCCAATGCTGTCATCGCCATTGGTTGCGTCATTACTGGCGAAACCAAACACGACGAATACATCAGCCACGCTGTTTCTGAAGGCATAATGAACCTCAATTTGGCATACGACATTCCTTTTATATTTGGTGTACTCACTCCACGCAACCAAGAACAGGCACTTGACAGAGCAGGTGGCAAACATGGCAACAAAGGAGTCGAAGCAGCCATCGCTGCCATAAAAATGGTTGCGCTCGCCAAATCTATGAATGTTTTCTTCAATCCCAACGAATTTGATGAATGGCTTGGCGAACAAAGTACTGAGGAACTAACAGGAAGTACCGACTTTGAATTTGATGAAGATTAATTTTTCTGGAACTTATTTTTTCGTCAATTCGTTGGCATTAAAACAAAATAGTTATATCTTTGCAATCCCAAATTTGGCGTGGTAGCTCAGCTGGTTAGAGCGTCGGATTCATAACCCGGAGGTCGGCAGTTCAATTCTGCCTCACGCTACTAAAAAAGGCTCAATCATTTTTTGATTGGGCCTTTTTCTTTTTATCAATATTTTTTTGGACGGAACGGTGCTTTTTCAAACCTTCGTCCCTCCCTGCTTTTCATTCCTATGGCGGTGGGGGAATATTTCGATTCACCGCCACGCCAGGTACAGACAAGGCATACCTTGTCTCCACACACCACTGGAGGACCGCCATATCCACTACAATCAGGCGTAAACATCGCAAGCTGGCAGGCACATCGGCTCTCTTTTCTATCCACTACACGCCATGCTTTTTTCGCCCGTTCCTTGGAGAAAATTCGTGAATTTTCTCTACTAGATGGACATTTTTACCACATAATTTCCCCTTTTGAGGGGTGCCGAAGGCGGGTGAGGCGCAGGACGAAGCGGGTGGATGCACTTTAAAACGCAGCCCAAAACATGCGCCCGATAA
>JAHDIA010000237.1:0-1937 GCA_020631035.1 Chitinophagales bacterium
GAAATATTTGGGGCGTTGCCCGTTCCGAGTTCGATGGTGGCTATACCTTTTTTGCTTCTAAAGATGCGCCACACAAATGGGATTACAAACGTTCCGATGTTAAATACGATAGCTCCCTCATTTTTGCCGAGGGCGATGATATTTTCCTTGTTGCTCGCCGCAATATGGACGGAGATGGTCGCTTTGTTCGCAAGCCAGGCAAAGACAAACGAAACTTGGTCCGCTACTCCTTTACCAAAAAGAAAACCGCCATCTTTAAACTTGACAAAGAAAAGCGAGAGTGGATTCACCTCAAAGACTTTGCAAGTACGGGCGACACCGCTTTTCCAGGCATTGTCAAAAAATCGGATGGCAAGTATATTTTGATGAACTATTCTAGCGACATCCACAAGCGAGAAAAGAACTGGATAGGTGGGCAAATTGGGAAGACCTATATCTATTGGACAGAGTTGGAGATTGTGGAGTAAGCAAGTAAAAATGTCCTTTCGACCTTGTGGATCGGAGAGGTGTACCTCAAAGCTATGACATGAGGATAAAAACGTCCTTTCGAGCGCAGTCGAGAAAGCTATGATATGGGGAGGGAAATAACTTTTGGGTTACACTTAATATATGGAATAGAAAAGACTAAACTGAAATGTCTAAATCAGGATTTTCTTGATTTTTGGGATTGCCTGATGTTCCTTTCCAACTTTATAAAGCTCAAATCTCCTTCTGATACTTCGCCAATAGCTTTTTAAAACGTGGGGTATTTTTATACTCATTATAAGCTTTGTCCTCCAACAATTCCCAAACAGGACAGTTTAGTTCAAAAGCTTTTTCAATATTTTTGTAGAATAATTCTGTTTCGCCTTGTTCGCCATAAATCTCTGCAAGAGTAGAATAAGTATAAGCATCTTGAGGATCAAGCTCTAGTGATTTTTCAGCATCTTTTAATGCAGCAATATACTCCCCTTGTTCTTTAAGCAAATGTCCTCTATTGTTATAAGCTTTGGATGTTTTAGTATCTAAAAGAATAGCTTTATTGTAATCCTCTAATGCCTTGTCAAGTTGCTTTAAATTACTGTATACATTTCCTCTATTGGTATAAATTTCTGCATCATTGGGACTCAGTAAAATGGCTTTGTTAAAATCCTCTAATGCCTTGTCAAATTGTTTTAAATCATTGTATGTATTTCCTCTATTATTGTATGCATCTGCATCTTTGGGGCTAAGTAGAATAAGTTTGCTAAAATCCTCCAATGCCTTATCAAATTGTTTTATATTACAGTATAAAACACCTCTATTATTGTAAAAATCTGGATCTTTGGGCTCAAGCGAAATCGCTTTGTTGAAATTCTCTAAAGCCTTGTCAAATTGTTTTAAATCTTTATATATATTGCCTCTATTGCAGTAATTGTCAGGATCTTTTGGATCAAGTAGAATTGCTTTGTCAAAATCCTCCAGAGCTTTGTCAAATTGTTTTAAGTCTTGATATATATTACCTCTATTGCAATAATTGTGAGGGTCTTCTGGATTGAGTAGAATCGCCTTATTGTAATCTTCCAGAGCTTTGTCAAGCTCTTTTAAATCTTCATGTAAGTTGCCTCTGTTGTAATAATTGTCGGGATCTTTTGGATTGAGTAGAATGGCTTTGTTGAAGTCTTCCAGAGCTTGGTCAAACTCTTTTAAATCATGATACAAACTCCCTCTATTGCAATACACATCAGCGGCTTTGGGATTGAGTAGAATTGCCTTATCATAATCTTCTAGAGCTTTGTCAAGCTCCTTTAAATCTTCATATATATTTCCCCTTTCAAAGTAGGCATCCGCATTTTCGGGATGTAATTTAATGGCTTTGCTTAGGATTGTAATTTGTTTTTTGGGGTCATCTTCATAAAAAGCTTGGTCATACAATCTTTCAGATTCTTGTTTTGCTTCTTTGGGGTTCATATTGTATT
>JAHDIA010000237.1:2037-8520 GCA_020631035.1 Chitinophagales bacterium
CGGTACCCACTGCTGAGACAGGGCTGTGAGACAAGGAGGAGTGAAGGCTGACCTAAGGAAGACTAGCTCCGACTATGGCGAAGGCTCTGGTGAAGTAGTGCGTACAAGTGTACAGCGAGGAGACCCGAAGTGATGAAAGATCAAGCGTGCCGTACCAATAAAATTGTCAAAGAACCAATAAAAAGAAAGACGACATTTGCATCAAGCAATATTTTGTATTTTTGGATTCCTATACCAAAACACAAAGTATACCAAATGCCTGCACAAAAAGTCCGATTTACCAACGATAGAGGCTTGACGCTTGTTGGAAAAATAGAGTTTCCATTGACCCACGAAGCCGATGCCTTTGCCATTTTTGCCCACGTATTTACGGGAAATAAAAATCTATCTGCTGCTCGACACATTAGCCGTTCACTAACGCTCAATGGCTTTGCTGTTTTGCGTTTCGACTTTTCGGGATTGGGTGAGAGTGAAGGCAATTTTTCCGATACCAATTTTACGACCAATGTCAATGACATCAAAGCAGCAGCGCAGTTTTTGACAGAGAACTACCAAGCTCCCAAAATTATTGTTGGGCATTCCTTGGGAGGAGCCGCTTCGATTTATGCTGCCAAAGTAATAGAGTCTATTAAGGCGGTGGCAACCATTGGGGCACCTTCTGAACCAGAACATGTTACCCATCTATTTGGGTGCAAACTAGAGGACATCGAAAGAGATGGACAGGCAGAAATCACCATTGGTGGGCGACCTTTTACCATCAAGCGGCAGTTTATCGAAGATTTACAGGCAAAAGATATGGATCAGTGTGTACAAGACCTTCGCAAAGCCTTGTTGATTTTGCATTCGCCACAAGACCGAGTGGTCGAGATTGAAAATGCGGCTAAGATTTACCATGCTGCTTTTCATCCCAAAAGTTTTGTTACCCTCAACGAAGCCGACCATATGCTGACTGCCAAAGACGATGCTTTTTATACAGGCAATGTGATTGCTTCTTGGGTCAAACGATACATAGAGATACCAGAAGATGACATACCAAAATCGAGTCAAAAAGTAACTGTGAGCTTAAAATCGGATGCTTATACGACAGAAATTATGGCAGGCAAACACGGTTTGTTGGCGGACCAATCGGAGAAGCATGGTGGCAATGATTTTGGTCCTTCTCCTTACGAATTGTTGAGTGCTTCACTTGGGGCTTGTGTGGCAATGAGTTTACAGTCTTATGCCGAAGATCAAGAATGGGATGTGGAGGAAATACAAGTCAATCTCTCCTTTGACAGAGCCTACCAAGAGGACATCAAAAACATCACCGATCCTGCGACCCAAATCAAGGAAATTACAGGGAGTATTGAGCTAAGAGGTGCATTGAGTGAAGAGCAGAAAAATGCCCTTTTGCAAATGGCAAAAAATAGTCCTGTATGTAAAAGTTTGAGTCAGTGCATTAATATAAACATTCTTTGACAATTTTTGCAGAAGAGAGCTAATACTTAAACAAGCTATCCAGTCGCCCTTGGCTCCCTACTATTTGTTTAAGTATTACTCTCCAAAAATTGTCAAAGAACCAACATAAATCTAAAAGCACTTTAAGAAATAAAGTCTGATAAATTGAACTTAAATTAAATCAATCCAGTTGTGTTTGAGATAATGTTAACCGAAAAAACACAACAACACATGGGACAAATATTTTTTACCGCAGATCACCATTTTGGACACGAAAATATCATCCGCTTTTGCAATCGACCCTTTGAGAATGCTCAAGAAATGAATGAGGCATTGATAGAACGGTGGAATGCAAAAGTCAAACCCAAAGACGAAGTTTACCACTTAGGCGATGTTGGGCTAACCTATCAAGAGAATTTAGGAGCCATACTCGACCGACTCAATGGACGAAAGTATTTGATTGTAGGAAATCACGAAAGTGCTGCACTACAAAACAAAGACAAATTTGAATGGGTCAAAGAGTATTATGAACTAAAAGTCAAGGACCCTGATGGTCAGGGTGGCAAGCAGCGCATTATGTTGTTTCATTATGCCATGCGAACCTGGCGAGGTGAAGGACGAGGCAACTGGCATTTGTATGGACATAGCCACGGCAATTTGCCTGATTTAGAAGACAAATATTCTTTTGATGTTGGTGTGGACTGTCACGATTTTTATCCACTCTCCTATGATGAGGTCAAGGCAATTATGCAGACCAAAAACTGGGTTCCAGGACATATGAGAAACAGAGAGGAAGATCAGTAAATCTTAACACAAGCATTACTATTAAAATACTACCAATGCAAACCCGACTAGCGACCCCAGAAGACTTTCCACAGATGGCAAAATTGATTGCTCAAATCAACTCAAAACCTGAATGGCATAGCCTCCACTGTAGTCAAGGAGAAACTGAAGTTCTGGCAGAGTTGAAAGACCACAACAGCCGAAAAGAATGCTGTTTCCTTTTGGCATTTGAAGGGGTAACACTAGTCGGTATTTTAGGTGGAGATTGCGATTGCCCTCTCACCGAGTTCTGGTTGTGGGGACCGTTTATACTCAGTGATAACTGGGATTTTGTGGCAAATTTGCTGTTTACTGAGCTGTTACAACAATGTCCAAATGTAACAAAAATGACGGTGTTTAACAACCTAAACAGCGAAACCTATCGAGCATTTTTTAAGCAAAAAAAATTCAAAGAAAAAAAGGAGTTTACACACGAATATATGTGTGATAAAAGAACTTTTAAATTGAAAGTAAGTCCATCAAATGGCATTGACTTATACCAAGAATCTTTTCAGTCAGATTTCCATCAGTTACACAATGCCGCCTTTCCCAATCCATACTACAGCACCCAAGAAATTTTGGGCTTAATCAAGGACGAAAATCGCCACAAACTTTGGCTCAAACTTGATGAAGAACAAAAGATGATGGGCTATCTTTATGGCTGTATCACACCCAACCAAGAAGGCTTTGTACATTTCCTAGCTGTCAAACACGATCAAAGACGGAAGGGCTATGCGAGTGAGTTGCTACGAACAGCTTTGTATTGGTTTTTTGAAGAGAACAATTTATCCAAGACTTTCCTTACCGTTGCCGATGCCAACAATGCCCGAAAGTTGTATGAGCAAAACGGTTTTGCATTGTGTTGTACAGGAGTAGGGGCGAGGTGGAATAGGGAATTGTGAGTTGGCTGAGTGGTTCCGCTCATCCAACGCTTCTTTTATTCCTATTTAAGAGGCTGTTTAAAATTCCCTTATCAAAATTTCATATTTGAAAATTAAAGTCCTAATTTAAGAACGAAGAAAATTAAGACAAAACCAAAACCAATGCAACACAACGAACTCAGTTGGTCGGGCATCGACAATAAAAAATTATACGGACAAGCTTGGATACCAGATAAGGTAGAAGCAGTGGTGTGTCTCGTTCACGGAATGGGCGAACACAGTGGGCGTTACAAGCATGTAGCCCAATTTTTCAATGATCGAAATTGGGCAGTAATGACGATTGACCAAAGAGGGCATGGTAAGTCCGAAGGAGCGAGAGGGCACGTTCAATCTTTTGAAGTATTGCTCAACCAAGTAGACCAATTGCTAAAAAGTGCAGAAGAGAAATATCCCAACCTACCCAAGTTTACTTATGGACATAGTATGGGGGGCAATGTCATTATTAACCATACTTTGCGTCACAAACCCAAAGTAAAAGGAGTCGTGGCAACAGGCCCTTGGTTAAAACTCGCTTTTGACCCGCCCAAAATTAAGTTGTCAGTGGGGAAATTGATGAGAAAGATTTATCCAGCCTATACAGAAGGCAATGGACTGGATGCCAATGATCTCTCACATGACAAGCAAGTGGTACAAGCATATATAGATGATCCTTTGGTTCATGACAAAGTATCGACAGGATTCTTTTTTGCAGTACATGAGGCAGGAGAGTGGGCAATAGACAATGCGGCTAAGTTGGACATTCCCCTTTTGGTCTGTCATGGAAGTGACGATAAAATTACCTCATTTGAGGCGAGCAAAAATTTTGCAGCCAAAGCAGGTTCTAAGGCGACATTTAAAGGATGGGAAGGAATGTACCACGAAATCCACAATGAGTTGGACAATGCCGATGTATTGGAAAGCATCTATGACTGGATGAAACAACAACTGTAGTTTTCTTTAACAATGAAGCAAACAATTCTCATTTTAAATCTATTGTTTTTTGCGTTTGGCTACATTTACCAGGCGCAGACCCGACCCAGCTTGGAGGAGCGGGTCATTAGTTATGAGTTAGACCCTAGCACACAAAACCTACAGTTTTACTGGAAAGATGAGTTGGGGCGAAACTTTATGAATATTAAACATCTAAAAGAAAACTTAGAGGAGAAAAATGAAGATTTGCTTTTTGCGATGAATGGCGGAATGTACCTCAAAGATTTGTCTCCTCAAGGATTGTACATTGAAGATGGGCAGGTACTAAAAGAACTCAATACAGTAGAAGAAGCCTATGGCAATTTTTATATGCAACCCAATGGTATTTTTTATATAACAGAGGATAAGCAAGCAGTGGTTTGTTCCACCAAGTCTTTTGGGCACGATGACGACATTTTGTATGCGACCCAATCGGGACCGATGCTACTCATAGATGGTGAGATGCACCACAAGTTTAGAAAAGGTTCAGAAAATTTGCACATCAGAAATGGAGTCGGTGTGTTGCCCAATGGTCATTTGTTGTTTGCAATGTCCAAGAACAAGATCAATTTTTATGATTTTGCCAGTTATTTTGCCAGCAAGGGATGTCAAAATGCATTGTATTTGGATGGGTTTGTATCAAGGACCTATTTGCCCGCCAAAGATTGGGAGCAGTTGGATGGAATAATGGGTGTCATCATCGCCGAAACCCAGTAGGGGCTGACCTATGTGTCTGCCCGAACAGGAAACGGAACCGAAAACAATCAAGTAGAGACCTTGCATGCAAGGTCTGAACCGAAAACAGAACAGGAACCAGGCGAGTAGAGACCTTGCATGCAAGGTCTGAACAGAAAACAGAACAGGAAACAGGCGTAGAGACCTTGCATGCAAGGTCTGAACAGAAAACGGAACAGGAAACAGGCGAAAGCCAAGCGTGAAGCGGATGGAGAAAAGAGCCAACGGAGACCCAAAAGAACCGATGCCTACGCCCGATAGTAGCGGAAAGCTTGTAGATGCATCCCGAAGGTCGGGATGCATCTACAACTTGTAGCGGATAGCGGGGACACACCATCGTTCGGAAGTCCTAAGCGTTCCGTTCAAAAAAGAAAACAAAACAATACCTAAATCAAGATCAACAATAAATGGAAAATTACGGAATAGTCATTCATGGAGGGGCAGGAGCCATTCAGAAAGAGAAAATGACCCCAGGTAAGGAGTTTAGTTACAACGAAGCCTTGACCAACGGTATCGCCATTGGCAACGAAATCCTAAAAAATGGAGGAAGTGCTTTGGAGGCCGTTGAAAAAACGGTGGTCTTTTTAGAAGACTGTCCCTTGTTCAATGCAGGACGTGGCTCAGTATTTTCACACGAAGGCAAACACGAAATGGATGCTGCCATTATGTGCGGCAAACAACTGTCAGCAGGAGCAGTCACCAATATAACCAACATCAAAAATCCAATTGCACTGGCACACAAAGTACAGGAAGATGGACAGTATGTGATGTTGTCTGGTAGAGGCGCATCAGAGTTTGCCAAGTCGAACAAAATGCGCTTTATGCCCGATGCTTACTTTTATACCGAACAGCGATTTGCGCAAGTACAAAAAGCCATCAAAAGTGACATGAATCCAGATTTGGACCACAACCTCAATGTGGAGGCCGTGAATAAATTTGGAACAGTGGGAGCCGTTGCATTGGATCAAAAAGGAAATTTGGCGGCTGCTACTTCAACAGGGGGATTGACCAACAAAAAATATGGACGAATAGGAGACAGTGCCATCATTGGAGCAGGCACCTATGCCAATAATGAAACTTGTGCCATTTCTTGTACAGGTTATGGAGAATATTTTATGCGAGGGGTAGTCGCATATGATATTTCTTGTTTGATAGAATATAAAAATTTAAGCTTGGAGGAAGCTTGCGAATTGGTCATTAATAAAAAGCAGGCAGACCTAGGTGGCCGAGGTGGTTTGATTGCCATTGACGCCAAAGGAAACATTGCCTTGCCATATAGTACTGAAGGAATGTATCGTGCTTGGCAGCTCAAAGACCAAGAAAAGCAAATCAAAATTTGGAGTTAAGTTTTACAATTCATTGACAATTTGGGGAGAGTGATTCTTGAACAAATAGTAGAGAGCCGCAGGCGACTAGATAAGTTGTTTAAGAATCAACTCTCTTGCGCAAAAATTGTCAATGAACGAGTTTTACTAAGTGCTTTGATTCGTTGAAAATCAAAAAAATGCAAAATTTTTAAAAAAAGTATTTGAAAAAAAAACCTATCTTAGTAGCAACTTTTGAAGTGTTATTTACAGACTCCTTTTAGTTTTCTCCTGGC
>JAHDIA010000238.1 GCA_020631035.1 Chitinophagales bacterium
TAGAACTTATCCTGATCCTCAAAGAAAGACTGCTTATTTGGTGATGTCTGAGGAATCCAGATGAAACCCCACATTCTTCGAATGCACGGGCTAAGTTTGAAGATGATGAAGATTTTTGGTTTGGTTTTGAGCAAGAGTATGTATTGATGGACGGAGGTAAGCCAGTTGGTTTTCCACAAGAGGGTTATCCTTCGCCCCAAGGTCCATATTATTGTGGAGTAGGTAATGGGCGAGTAGTGGGTAGAGATTTGGTAGAAGAGCATTTGGATGTTTGTTTGGAAGCTGGTTTGGACATTACGGGTATCAATGCAGAAGTGATGCTTGGGCAATGGGAGTACCAATGCTTTGCTAAAGGAGCAAAAAAAGCTGGTGATGACTTGTGGATCAGCCGCTATTTGTTGTATAGAATTTCTGAGCAGTATGGTGTTACAGTAGAATTGCATCCGAAGCCTGTTAAAGGGGATTGGAATGGTTCGGGTATGCATGCCAATTTTTCCAATTCTGCTATGCGTGAGCTAGGCGGCAAAGAGTTGATAGAGTCTATTTGTGAAGGATTTAGGTCGGTTCACAAAGATCATATTGCAGTCTATGGTTCCTCTAATGATCAGAGACTCACTGGTTTGCATGAAACCCAAAGCATTGATAAATTTAGCTATGGTGAAAGTGATAGAGGGGCATCTATTAGAATCCCTGTATCGGTTCCTGCCAATGGTTGGAAAGGTTATCTAGAAGACCGTCGTCCTGCTTCCAATGCTGATCCTTATTTGGTTACTGCAAGAATCGTTGATACAGTGTCCAAAACAATAGGGGTAAGTGTATGATGATGGATTAATTTATGGAAAAAGAATACAATTTGTGTTTAGTGTTCTAGTCTGGTGCTCATTGGGTGCTGGACTTTTTTTTTAAACTATTTGCCTAATAATCAGAGAGATAGTTTTATTCTGTTCAAGTTGTTTTTCAGGAAATTTTTTAATCCTGAATTTTTTTAAATAAAACTAACTAACTTCGTGCCGCTCAAAAATCAATAGAAAGACAACTAGTGAGACTTATCAGTTTAGAAATACACGGTTTCAAAAGTTTTGCCGACAAAACCATTATCAATTTTAATGAATCTATCACAGGAGTGGTAGGACCCAATGGTTGTGGCAAATCAAATGTAATTGACTCCATTAGATGGGTATTGGGTGAACAACGTACCAAGGCATTGAGGTCAGACAAAATGGACAACCTCATTTTTAATGGTACCAAAATACGCAAAGGAGCCAAGCGTGCGGAGGTGTGTCTGACATTTGAAAACAATCGAAACCTACTCCCCACAGAATTTTCGACCGTTTCTGTTACCAGAATTTTGTATCGTACAGGAGAAAGTGAATACAAAATCAATGATGTCAATTGCAGGTTGAAGGACATCAGCTCGCTCTTTATGGATACAGGAATCAGTAGCGATTCTTACGCCATTATTGAGTTGAGTATGGTCAATGATATATTGAGTGATAAAGACAATGTGAGGCGTAAGCTCTTTGAGCAAGCTTCGGGCATTTCCAAATACAAAAAGAGAAAAAGGGAAACCCTCAACAAACTCAATGCCACCGAGAATGATTTGGATAGAGTGGAGGACTTACTTGCCGAAATTGAAGGCAATCTAAAAACACTTGAAAAGCAAGCCAAAAAAGCAGCTCGATACAACAAAATCAAAGCACAATACAAAGAATTGAGTATTGAATTGGCGGTTCACAAACTGAGTAATCACAAAGGCTCTTTTGATAGTATCAAAGAAAAAGGCGAGGAAGAAAGAAATCGCAAAGAAACCATTGTAACAAGAATCGCTGAAATAGAATCGGAAATTGCCCAAACCAAAATTGCTCAATCGGAAAAAGAGGATGAACTAGGCGAGGCACAAATAGCCCTAAGCAATCATGTGGACAAATTGCGTTTTGAAGAGAACAACAAAGGCTTGCTCAATGAAAAAATTAAATTTCTTACTGATAAGAAAGCTTCGCTCAAAAATGGTATTGAAAACGATAAAGCGAACATTGGACGGCTTAAAAATGAACTAATTGGTCTGAATGAAAATGTAACAGAAGAAGAACAGCAACTCGAAAACATAGTCGAAGAACTCAAAGTTGCCAAAGAGGACAATTCTAGTATCAAGCTCAAATTTGCAGAGCACAAAGAACAACTCAATAAACTCGAATCGGTTTTTAGAGAATTGGAACACAATGTGTTTGGCTTAGAGAAAGAGATTGCAATCAAGCACAATCAAAAAGAAAACCTTATCAAAGAGCTTAGCCAGAGTAAAATTCAATTTCAGAGCAAAGAAGAAGAACTCGAAGATTTGAAAAAACTCAAATCGGAGCAATTAGGGAAATTGAATACACTTGATGAGGAAGTAAAGGCTTTGCAGAAGGACAGACAAGACAAAGAAGAACAGGCACTTGAACTGGAAAACAAAATAGAGGACATTCGTGAACAATACATTACGACCAATCGGGACCTTGATTCCAAGCTCAACGAACACGCTCTGACCAAAAGCTTGATTGACAATCTTGAGGGATACTCCAATGCAACCAAATACCTCAAAACCCTTGAAGGATGGAGCAATTCTGCCATCTTGATTTCAGAATTGTTGGATTGTGAAGAATCCTACAAATTGTGTCTTGAAAACTATCTTCGTCCAGTATTGGAACACTATGTGATTACCAATTATGAACAGGCTCAGGCGGCCATTGATTTGCTCAAAATGGGTGAAAAAGGCAAGGCGAGTTTTTACTTACTAGATGAACTCACAAAAATTGATGCTAAGACAGCAGAGGTCAAAGGTTTTACAAAGGCGGTTGATGTAATCAAAGTAGGGCAAAAGTTTGTGCCTTTGACCAATTATATTTTGCAAAATGTCTACATCAGCCCCAATGGATTTGAGGAATTTCCTTTCCAAAAATATCCAGATGCAGTTGTATTGACCCAAAATGGTGAAATCATTCGCCACAATGGATTGGTGAGTGGAGGAAGTGTGGGAGCCTTTGAAGGGAAAACAATTGGTCGTATTCAAAACTTGGAAAAGCTCGAAAAGGACATAGAAAAACTACAGTCAGTTAGCACTGAATTGAACCAAGAAATCAAAACATATAAGGCTACATTGGATGAGCTAAAACGTGCCTTGAACAAAAAAGAATTGGCGCACAAACAAAACTTGCTTGCCCAACAAAACAACAAAATGGCATCGCTCGATGCTCGAATTGCGAATTATCAGCAGTTTTTGGAGGAAAATACGGACAAGTTTGCGACGATGCAGCAAAACATAGAACAACTCGAAAAAGAAATTGACAATTTAAACGAAGAGTTGGACGATGTACAAGCGAGCAAAGATCAACAGCAGAATTTGGCGGATGATTTTCGGAATGTCTTTATCAGTGTAGAGCGGAGTATGAACCAGACCAGCGAGTCATACAACCAGCTCAACCTCAAGTTTCACCAGCAACAGAACAAGCTTAATAGCTTCCGTCAAAGCATTCAGTTCAAGCAATCCAATATCAACGAATTGGAATCTAAAATTGGAATCAATCAAGAATTGTTGGACAATACTTCTGGCGAAATACACGACATTGAAAGCAATGTTAAAAACAGCGATGATGACATTTCTTTGATGTACCAAGAAAAAGATCGTTTGGATGCTGCTTTACAAGCAATCGAAACCGATTATTTTGAGACCAGAGGTAAAATCGAAGCCTTAGACAATGAACTTAGACAATTGTCTAAAAACAAAGAAACGACTGACCAATTGCTCGGTCAACTCAAGGACAAAAAGACTGAACTGGACATTCAATTATTGTCTATCCGAGAACGCTTGTCCATTGAATTTGGGATTGAGCTAGAGGAAGTGATGGAAAGAGAACCTTCTGAACTCAGTATGGATTTGGAAGGTTTGGAACTCAAAGTCGAAAAGCTCAAAAAACGCATTGATGGCTTTGGCGAAGTCAATCCATTTGCACTTGAAGCATTTGAAGAAATGAAAGAGCGTTATGACTTCATCATCAGCCAGAAGAAAGACTTGATTGAAGCTCAGAAAACACTCTTGCAAACCATAGAGGAAATTGAAAACAATGCCACAGATAAATTCTTAGAAGCCTTTAATAAGGTTAAAGACAATTTTACATTGGTATTTAAGCATCTCTTTAGCGAAGAGGATGTGTGTAACCTCAAATTGAGTGACCCAGACAATCCTTTAGAATCAAAGGTGGATATTATTGCCAAACCCAAAGGCAAGCGACCACTCACCATCAACCAACTTTCGGGAGGGGAGAAATCCTTGACAGCTATTTCTCTTATTTTTGGCTTGTATTTGCTCAAGCCCGCCCCATTTTGTGTACTGGATGAGGTCGATGCACCCCTGGATGACGCCAATGTTGGTAAGTTCAACAGCATCATTCGACAGTTCTCCGAAAACTCCCAATTCATCATTGTTACCCACAATAAAAACACCATGGCAGAGGTCGATAGTATTTATGGTGTAACGATGGCAGAGACAGGTGTCTCAAAAGTAGTGCCTGTAGAATTTGCCAATTTGAATTAAAAATGTAATCTTTAGTAATGGAAAAACAACAAGCGCATCGGTGGTCCGATTCCTATTTTGGTGGGAATGACAGCCCAGTGCGATATTTTTTGACCCATTACTTGGAGATAAAACCAAACTTGAATTTAAAAATAAACATGCGTGAGGGATAGAAACGGATACCCCGCAGTAGTCCCGAACTTTCGGGATTGTGCCTGCCCTGAAATGAGGAGTAGAAGTGGATAGCCCGACCCGCAGGGGCACGCCCAAAATCCCATAATCACACTAGATTAGAACAATTTATAGCATATAAGGAAACAACACAATGATTGCCAATACTACTCAATTCGACCTAAGGTCCAAATTGCCCAATATCAAAGAGTCCATTTTCTCTGTGATGTCGCAACATGCTAGGGCAAACAATGCGATTAATTTATCTCAAGGATTTCCCAATTTCCCCTGTTCTGACCAATTGATTGCCTTGGTCAATAAATACATGCAAGAAGGATACAATCAATATGCACCCGCCTATGGTGTGATGGAATTGCGAGAAACCCTTGCCCAAAAAGTCAACAAACAATACGGAATTGAAGTCAAGCCCGAAAGTGAAATCACTGTAACGGCTGGAGCGACCCAAGCGATTTTTACTGCCATCTTGGGATTGATTCGAGAAGGGGACGAGGTAATTGTATTTGACCCTGCTTATGATAGTTATGTGCCTTCCATCAAAATGGCTGGTGGAATGCCCATACACGTTTCCTTAAAGGGGCCCGACTATAAAATACCTTGGGACGAAGTCAAAAAGAAAATTTCCTTTAAAACCAAGATGATTATTCTCAATACACCGCACAATCCTTGTGGTACTTGTATTGATGAGGACGACATTGAACAGCTCAAAATTATCACTTCAGGTAACAACATTCTCATATTGAGCGATGAAGTGTATGAACATGCCATTTTTGATGACAACAAACACTACAGTTTGTTGGGTTCGGATTTGGCAGAACGCAACATTTCTGTCTTTTCTTTTGGGAAGGTGTTGCATACCACTGGTTGGAAAATAGGCTATTGTGTTGCGCCCAATTACTTGATGAAGGAAATCCGAAAAGTACACCAATTCAATGTGTTTTCGGTCAATACGCCTATGCAATATGCTATCAATGAATTTTATAAAAATGAGGGGAATTACTCAAGTGTTTCAAACTTTTATGAACAAAAGAGAGATTTTTTTCTTAACTTGATGAAGGAAAGTCGTTTTTCTTTTGTACCCAGTGCAGGAACCTATTTTCAATTGATGAATTACAGCGACATTAGTAAACAAAGTGATGTAGATTTTGCATTGAAATTGGTACAGGAACATGGAGTAGCCAGCATTCCTGTTTCCGTTTTTTACAATGACAAAACGGACGAAAAAGTCTTGAGGTTTTGTTTTGCCAAAACAGACGAAACTTTGGAAAAAGCAGCAGAAAAATTATGCAAGATCTAAGTCTAGCTCAAGATTTAACATTGGCTGTTGTACAGTTTGATCCTATATGGGAAGACTGCAATGCCAATCTTAAAAAGTTGGAAGGAATGATTTCAGATGTAGAAGCTGATTTAATCATCCTACCAGAAATGTTTTCTACTGGTTTTACAATGAATGCAGCGGAACTTGCAGAGGAAATGAATGGTAAAACAATAGAGTGGATGCTGAGTATTGCCGAAAAAAAACATTGTAGTTTGGCAGGCAGCATCATCATTGAAGAAGAAGGAAAATACTACAACCGCCTTATTTGGACCAACCCATTTGGCATTTACAAAACCTACGACAAAGCCCATCTATTTCGTATGGGCAAAGAAAACCTCGTTTACGAAAAAGGTACAGAACGCAACTTAATGCTTTGCAAAGGATGGAGCATTTGTCCGCTTATTTGCTACGACCTTCGCTTTCCTGTTTGGAGCCGAAATTTTAGCTTTCCGCAAAACCACGAATACGATTTATTGGTCTATGTTGCCAGTTGGCCTCAAAAAAGGAGCGAACATTGGAAACAATTGCTCAAGGCAAGGGCGATTGAAAACCAGTGTTATGTAGCAGGTGTCAACAGGGTTGGTATTGATGGCAAGGGGACACAACATTCGGGCGACAGTTGCATTATTGACTTTAATGGCAAGTTACTCATTAGCTACGAAGAAAAAGAGAGCGTTTTGATTGCTACACTTAGCAAAGCCCAATTGAATACTTACCGAGAAAAATTTCCTGCTTGGATGGATGCGGACGCTTTCAATTTAACAAAAAATTCACCTATTAAGATATAAAATTTTCAATCCAAAGAGTGATTTTTTTAAAAAATGGAGTCCAAAGGGTGTATTTCATTAAATAAATATATTCAAATGGATGTAAAGGAAAAATACACTCAAGAGGAGTGGGATTTACTATCAGGCACCCCAATGTTGCTGGGTGCAGCTATGTCAGGCGCAGGAAGCAGTGGTATTATGGGTACAGCCAAAGAAGCATTTGCCAACACTCAGGCTATGATGGGTGCAGGTGAGAGCTATCCAGGCAATGCTCTTATTGCTGCTGTTGCCACCAAACCTAGCAGTATGTCAGAAGCCAGAGAAAAATCTTCACAACAACGCGAATTGTTGATGGGAAGAATGAAGGAGAGAGGCATACAAAACGCATCAGAATTGGTCGAATTGGTTGTAGACGACTGTCGCAAAGTTGCCTTTTTATTGGGCGAAAAAGAAGATGTAGGAACAGCCAATGAATATAAGCAATGGTTGTTGAGCATCGGTGAAAAAGTAGCCAATGCCGCTTCTGAAGGTGGCTTCTTAGGTTTTGGTGGAACCCGTTTTAGCGAAGAAGAAAAAGTATTCTTGGCGCAAGTCAATGAAGCACTAGGAATGGAACCAACGGTTTAAGTTTTTTGATTATAGCAATTTTCAAAACCGATATGTCCTCTGGGCATATCGGTTTTTTTGTTGATCTTGGAGTATCAGTCATCGTTGAGGTTTGGGCAATAAAAGAGCTGTTTTTTTGTTTTTAGGACGGAACGTTAGGGGCTTCGGGCGATGGTGTCTCCCCGCTGTCCATTCCTACTTACAGGCTCAACAGTCCATTCGTCATAGTCGGTACTAGTCTTCCTGGCGTCAGCCGTCGTACCTCCTTGTCTCATTGGGCTATTGAGCCTGTGCGTACCATTTCCATCGGGCGTAAAATCCGAAGGGTTTATACCAATAAACATTATATTTGTCTTAAAGCAAATAATACGTATAAAAGGTGTCAAATAATAAATACGAAATAAGAGCTACTTACAATCAAGACCAAATAGCAGTTTATTCTGTGTTTAGTTCTTCAATAGCAGATGTTGCTATTAAAAATCAAAAGCTATTGCCACCATTCTCCTACAAAAGAATGACTTGGATAAAACCATCATACTTATGGATGATGTATAGAAGCGATTGGGGAGGAAGAGCAGGAATGGAGCGGATTTTACAAATATGGATAAATAGAAAAGATTGGGACAATTGTTTAAAAGAAGCCATTTTAACAACCCCTGAAAGTCATGTTTACAAAGATGCAAAAAAGTGGAGAAAGGCTTTGGACAAGGCTCGAATCAGAGTTCAGTGGGACCCAGAAAGGGATATAAAAAACAATCGCCTTGAGCACAAATCAATACAGCTTGGCATTACCTCCATTCTTGTAGAAGCGTATGCCAAAAAATGGATAATCAAAATTGAAGATATGACAGAGCAAACAAGAAAAATAAGTGCGCTAGTATTCCAACAAAAGTATGAGGATGCAAACAAACTGTTACCAGAGGAGAGAATTTATCCTGTTAATGAGGAAATTAAGAGAGTACTAGGAATGTGACATAGCTCAAACACTGCAAGCCAGCAGTAAGAAAAATCCCCTCAAATTTCCCTATTCATACC
>JAHDIA010000239.1 GCA_020631035.1 Chitinophagales bacterium
AAATGGAAAGTTTACCGTTACTAGTCAACCCACTAACATAGAAATAAGGGGACTTTCTCCCAATGGATTTGTCTTCAATGTACCAGTATCCTCTATAAACATTACATCCGACTTCGTAGAGTTTTTCAATGTGACAGCTAATATCCCTTTACCCAATTCCATTTATTTTTATAACCCTTTGATGATTTATTGGGAAATTTCTTTAGATAATGGGAATAATTGGACTCATGCAGGAGTGAGTGCTAATAAACTATATGTTACTTTAAACACTCCAAATACCAATGTTGGTTTAACATACCAAGTACCAGTATTTGAATCACTGTTAAGTATAGGATGTAAAGCAAGTATTACAAACACACAAAATACTGATGTTGTCAATAGTGTTTGGAACGAATTTAAGAACTTAGAAGTAGATAGAGCTGATGGTATAAGAATGACTTATTACAATATTTATGATTGTCGAGTCATTTCCACAGTAGGTTTGTTAAGCGATTCTAATGTTAGAAATGGTGTTAGTGATGGGCAATGTGGCTCTTGGGCAAAACTGATGTTAGATGTATTGAAAGTACAAGGTATTCATTCTGAGAATAATTATGTAAGATTTGAGCCTAGTGGTAATTACAGTACATCAGAAAATTGGTTTTTTGTTAAGAATTGGTCATTTTCAAATAATGGAACACTAAATAATAGTCCAGATAATATGGTATATACACATTTTAATTCATTGAGTGTGGCAAATCAAAATGATACGAATCCCAATAATGATTATTTTGTTTGGTCACATCCAGATAATCCAGGTACTTATAATTTTCAGATAGCCGAAGTAGAGGATGATACTGGAGTTGACGGACAAGGTATTAATACAAATCCACATGCAATTTTTCAGAATCATCAAGTTGCTCATATAGGGAATTCTTATTTTGATGTGTCCTATGGAAAAAAATACTCATCATTAGGTGAGTTTGATAGTTTTGCAATTGATGGATATTCCTATGCTGGTTATATTTTAAATGCTAACGAGATAAATCATAATGCTGATTATAATTTAGATGGAGACATGATAGATATTGGAGTAAAGGCTTTTAATTTTGCTATTCGTGAGAATGATGGAAACCAAACGGATATTGTACAAATTTTCTCAACATATTAATAAATTATGAAAATGAAACAATTTACATGTTTTTTAATACTTCTATGTTTATGCAGTATAACATTAGTGGCTCAAGTTACAAAACCTGATGCTATATATATATATATAGAAAATGAGTATGTGTTGACAAAATATTCAAAGGAGGATACAACTAACAAAAAGAACTTATTAGCTGTAAATAATAAATATTATGGTGTTCCTTTTGGTGCAAGTATAAAAAGTACTCCTATTTATTTTCAAATAACTAATGATACAATTTATTTAATAAACAAATATTTAAGTAAGGATTGTCAACGTCCAGATCAATTGGTAATTGTGGAAGAAAGAGTTGAGAATTTTCTTGAAATATATAATTGTACAAAATTTTCAGAGAATGAAAATTTTATTTTTCCAGCTCTTGGTAAAAGATCGTTTTTTTCATTTCTGGAATTATCTCCTATTTTAAAAATATATAATGCAATGTCTATGCCATATTGTACTGGTACAACTTATGGAGAATATGACGATTGGGGCGTAAAAGGCGAATGGCCTCAAAAAGATGAGGAAGAAACGCTTAAATATAATTTTGTGATAGACAATAACGGAAATCTAATTCTTTTTAGAATTTTTAGAAACAAACTAGCTGTTTATAAATACCACAAATCTAAAAAAGTAGAACATTGGCGAGATAAATGGGAGCTACTAAGCAATCAAGAAACAGAAGTAGAAAGCGAGTTTAACTTGTTTATCAATAAAAGCAATGAGATTCATTTATTGACAACTGACGAAAGTACTGTCTATAAGTATCAGGATAATGGCAAACTCCAAAAAGTCAATCAATTGCCCAAATCCCTAGCCAAAGAGGGAACCCTTATCATAGACAAAGACGCCGATGCTGTATACCTTGCTCCACCTTCCAATGACTACAAAAAAGGAGCGTGGCGCAATACAGCCATCAATGTTTTAAACAATCAAGCCATTCCTCAAAACAAAGAATAATGAAAAATAAAAAATACATCCTTTTATATTGGCTAGGACTTTTGGTCGCACACCCGCTCCTAGCATTTGATACCATCATTACCAATGAATGCAATAGCAATGGCGAAGGCAGCATCCAAATAGAACACTTCTGTTTCGATGTTCCCAATGCTGACAATGGTGCTTTCCCATTTACTTGGTACGACAATGCTGATAATATATTGAGTAGTGGCATAGCCATGCAAGATACAGACCTAGAATTGCTTAATCAAGCGGCAGGTACTTACACTTTAGAATTACATGATTTAAGTGGTTGTACAGCTAGTCACGAATTTGAAATCATCAATCAAGCTTGCCCTGAAATTGAGATAGAAAATCCCGCCTGTGGCAATCTTACAGCAGACAATATTTACCAAGTATGTGTAGGAGCTTCTGTAGAAGTAACAGGTGTGCCTGTAGAGATAGAAGGGGCAAATATAGTAGAGATTGTCTGGGATTGGGGCGTAGATGCCATTGCCAAAAACATAGACAATATGCCCATAGAACACTATGAAGTTTTTTGGGGAACACCAGGAGACAAAAGCATTACAATGACCATCCAATACGACAATGGAAGCAGCTTGAGTAAAACAGTTACAGAAGTAAATGTGGGAACAAGTGCTGTACATTGCAACAGTAATATCTATGTAGAACTATGCTCTAATACCAATCCCTGTGATATGGAGGATGATACTGTACTGGGTTTATCCTGTCAAAGTTCTTTAGAAGCAACAGTAGTACAGATGGCATATACACAAATTACAGCGGGAAATGCACCTTATACTTTTGGGGTAGGTACCATGAATGGAACCATAGAAAGTGAGGTGTCTTATCCATTACCATCAAGTTATACTTCTATATCACGTTCTGTTCCTCCCTTTTCAGGGGATGGCTATGCTTTTGTTAGGGATGCCAATGGATGTTCCACTTTTGTAGGAATCCTAAATGAACCCAACTGCCTTAGTTGCTCCGAAGGAATAAGCCTTCCCAATGGACAATATACAGGTTTAGATTATACATTTGAATGTGGGGATTACAATAATAACAATTTAGTTGATATAACTTTTTTTGTAAGTTGTGGTGTGCCACCCTATAGTGTAACCATTGATCCTGATATGCCATTATTACAAGACGAAGGATTTACCGCAAACCTAATACAGTTGGAGTTGCCTTTAGCCATACCTGATATACAACCCAATCAGTATTTTACCATTCAAGTGACCGATGCAGAAGGAAATACCACCAGTGCCAATATGCTTTGTGAGCTTATTGTAGGAACAGGTTCCTATCAAGAGCCCTTTCCCGCTTGTGCCAATACCAATGATTTTCAAGCTCCAATATTTAGTGGTACAGAAAATCAATATGATTTTTGTATAAATGAATCCAATATTTGTATTGATTATTCTGTTTCAGAATCAGAGGATGGCATACACGCAGTATATGCCAAAGGCTACAGAGATAAAATAGACTTTTATCCAGCATATACCAACAATGTACAAGGACAATTTTGTTTTAGTAAGGAAGAACTTAATCTTGGAAACAATGCTATAGAATTGGTTGCTATAGATAGGGGGAATTGTCATATAAATCATACTACATACACTGTAAACATTCAGGTAAATGAAGCTGATTATATACAAAGTGATACAGAACTCGAAGTACTCAATGCCCTAGAAGACAACAATGTATATTATAAAATTTGTGATAGTGAACCTATCTATTTACAGGCAACATATACTGCTGATTATTATGCTTGGTACCATAACAGTTCATTTGTTTTTTTTACTACAAGTAATCAAAGTCCATTTTATGAACCAGGTTACTATACAGTAATGAGTTGCACCGATGGTACATCTACGAATTGCGAATCTTGCATTGTACAAAATGTATTTATCGAATCCATTGGCAACAATCCCAATGATTTGCCAGCTCTAGGGGCAACTTTACAAAGTAATATCATAGACGATTGTCCTGCCAAAACAGAAGTGACTGTTGTTCCAAATGGAGGAAGTGGGCAATATGGTGTTGATTGGTCCCATTGTAGCAGTTGTGGAGAAAATATTGTGTTAACAGATGGTGGGACCAAAACCTATACAGTAACTGATTTGTGTACAGGAGAGGTGTACAGTAGGTGTATCAATATGAATGAATGCGGCAAAATTCAAGTTTGTGGACAGGTATTGTCTTGTTCAACCTCTAGTACGAACTTGACATCTTCTTTAAGAATCAGTCCCACCGTTTATGATGAGGCAACTACAATTGAAATAGAATTGGACGAAGCCAAAGAAGTCAATTTGCAATACACCGATATTACAGGTACTTCTACCGAACAAATATTGGATCAGCAATTGTTGCCTGCGGGAACAACCCTTGTTCCCATTAATACCAGTGGAGACAATACAGGTATTAAGGTATTTACCCTAGAGGAAGAATGCAATAAAAAGAGCCAATTGGGTATCAAGATAAACGAATAAGTTTAGTTATTTTACCCAAACCTTGAAACGTGCTTGTTTTGCCCCCTAGCAAAATAAGCACGTTTTTCTTTTAAACGATGACATAAAAAGAAGCAAGGCGTGAAGCGGATGGATACACCCACCAATGGAACACCCAGCCCTGCGATGCCTACGCCCGATTGCAGTGGATATGGTGGCATTCCGTCATACCCTGTAGCGACGCACGGTCGTGCGTTCGTGCTGGCGTGGCGGTGAATCGAAATTTTGCCCCCATGCCACCATAGAAACGTAAAGCGGGGACACCACATGCAAACGAAGCACCAAGGTTCCGTTCCAATTCCAAAAAATCAGTAATTTTGTGCGCATTTTAAAGCGTGTAATGACAATACTATGGTATCAAAATGAACAAAATCAATCTAAAAGGGGAAGGGGTACTAAAAGTATGTTTGGATAAAAATTGGAGCAATGAGCCAAGGAAAACAAAATTTGAAAAAAAACGGAAACGGAAGTAACGGAAAATACACATTAAAAGACATCATTGGAGACATTATTTTTCGCCATGATACGCCCGAAAGTAAGGCGTTTGATGTCGTTTTATTGGTGATGATTGTATTGAGTATCATTGTGGTGATGCTCGAAAGTGTGGAAGCCTTAGATCGACGATTTCATACTCTCTTTTGGGCGTTGGAATGGATACTGACCATTTTGTTTACCATCGAATATGCTTTACGCCTCTACACCGCAGATCGGAGGTGGGCTTATGTGCGTAGCTTTTATGGCATCATTGATTTGGTGTCAATTATTCCAACCTATTTGACCCTTTTTGCCCTATCTACACAATACTTGGCAACTGTTCGTATCTTGCGTTTGTTGAGGATATTCCGTATCTTCAAATTGACCCAGTTTTTGGGCGAATCTAGACAGTTGGTCAGTGCCTTAAAAGCAAGTCGCCCCAAGATTACTGTATTTTTGGTGACTGTTTTGTCTTGCTCGGTAGTCATCGGAGCCATTATGTACATGGTCGAAAGCGATGAGGCAGGATTTACAAGTATTCCTCGGAGCATCTATTGGGCAATTGTCACCCTAACAACTGTCGGATATGGAGACATTGCGCCACAAACCACCTTGGGGCAGTTTTTTGCCGCCCTTGTAATGATTATGGGCTATGGAGTTATTGCTGTACCAACAGGTATTGTTACTGCCGAAATTGCCAATACCGCTAGAGCAGAAATAGAAAAACAAGAAATCATCAGTTGCCCATTTTGCGATACCGATGGCTTAGACGAGGGTGACAATTATTGCCGACATTGTGGAAGCGAATTGGATTAGAGATGCTTATAATGCCTTACAAAAGACAGAGCAGATCGAAAATGAAAATATGTTTGCAAAACCATCGTTTTGTTAATATGTTATATGTACAAGAATAAAACCAATGAGACAACCAATATACCTATTTCTTTTGTTATTATTGACTACTTGTCTATTACAAGCACAGGACGAAACCCTAGGCTCTTGGCAATACCATTTACCTTACAAATCGGGTAAATCTTTGACCCTAGTGGGAGATGAAGTGTATATGGGAACAGCAAATTCCTGTATATTAAGCCACAATTGGAAAGAGTGGGACATTCGAACTTGGAACAAACTCAATGGCTATGCCGAAACCGAAGTAAATGACATTGAGTACTCAGAAGAAAATGGCGTCTTGATTGTTGCTTATGCCAATTCTAACTTAGACTTACTCAAGGATGGACGCATCATCAATATGCCTGACATCAAAGACAAAACCATAGTAGGAGACAAAACCATTTACGATATTCACATCATTGGTTCTTTGGCGTATTTGGGATGTGGATTTGGTATAGTTGTGGTTAATCTCGAAAAAGAAGAAATCAAGGATACCTATTTTATTGGAACAGATGGAGAACGCATCAAAGTATCTAGTCTAAGTGACAATGGAACACATTTGTTGGTAGCTACCGAAAATGGTGTGTACCAAGCTGATCTCAATGAGCCCAATCTCATCAACTACAACAATTGGCATTTGTTTAGTGTTGAGAGTGGAATTGAAGAAGGTCCAGTTAATAGTGTTGCTTTTTTCAATGGACATTTTTATGCAACCATTGACAGCATACTCTATCAAAAAGACCAAGGCGACAATTGGTTACCTATTTACAATGCAGGGCAGTTTTGGAACATAGATCATTTGTCTGCTTCGGACAATTATATGGTCAGCATTCAAAATTATTTTGAATACGATGAAGAGGATAAACTAGTCGAACGCACTGCCCGTGTAGGGCGTTGGGACACCAATTGGGAGGTAGATTATTTTAAGGATATTTATCTTACAAGAATGGAAGATGCTATTGTAAGCAATAGTGGACAAATTTGGATAGCTGACAAATGGGGAGGCTTGGTGCGGATTGTCAATGATGAAGTACAATTTCCAATTACAGGAATGGGACCGCCCAACAAAGAGGCCCGCAATATTGAAATACAAGGCGATGGCTTTTGGATTGCTCCAGCGACCATATCGAGAAATTGGGACCCAGGTTACAATAACTCTGGGGTATACTATTTCAATGGAATGGATTGGGAACAGCATAAGTTTTATCAAGAAAATGGACAAGAAATAAAAGACCTGATGGATGTGGTTGTTGCACCCGACCAATCAAGCGTTTATATATCCTCTTATGTAAATGGCATCATCGAAAAGACAGGGGACGAATACACACACTACCATCCTGACAACAGCAGTTTGCAAACCAACAAATTAGATACGAATACTTATCGTGTGCCCCAAATTGCCTTTGACGAAGAAGCCAATTTGTGGATTGCCAATTTTCAGGCTCAACAACCCATATCGGTCAAAACAGCTCAAGGAGAATGGAAGGCATTCAGTATTAAAGCACCTGCTGTTCTAAATGATGCTTTACTCACCGAAATAGCCATTGACAGTTATGGACACAAGTGGTTTGTATCAAGAAATGAAGGTATATTGGTATACGATTCAGGTGAAGACATACTCGATGCAATAGACGACCAATTTCGACTATTCCGAAATGTCAACTACAATGTAGGCATTCCAAGTAATGGTGTCAATTGTGTGGTACAAGATTTAGAAGACGAAATTTGGGTAGGAACAGATGATGGCATAGCAGTATTTTATTGTACTGTAGATCCCTTCAATCCCGATTGTCAATTTTCCAAACCCATCATTTTTCCCGATGGTTCCGAAAATCCCGTTTACCTACTCGAAGGTTCAAACATCAATAGCATTGCCATAGACGGAGCAGACCGCAAATGGTTGGGAACCAGTAATGGAGCTATTTTGTTGTCACCAGATGGAAAAGAAACCATTTTGCACTTTACAATAGACAACAGCCCCTTGTTCTCCAACAACATCCGAGATGTGGTCATAGATGGCAAAAGTGGCAAAGTCTTTTTTGCTACAGACAAAGGCGTACTTTCCTACAAAGGGGACGCGCTTGAAGGTGGATTGGCACAAACCGATGATGTGTTGATTTATCCCAATCCCGTTCATGCCGATTACGACGGACCCATTGCCATCAAAGGTTTGGCACGAGATGCTGATGTCAAAATAACCGATATTAGTGGTAGACTTGTTTATCAAACCCAAGCTCTAGGAAGCCAAGCAGTTTGGGACGGACGTGATTACAATGGCAAAAAAGCCCAAACAGGTGTCTATCTCATTATGAGTTCCAACGAATTAGGTGAACAAACTTTCGCAGGAAAAATATTTTTAGTAAACGAATGACCCCTAAGTACATCCTACAGTCATAAAGAATGTAGAATGTAGAATGTAGAATGTAGAATGTAGAATGTAGAATGTAGAATG
>JAHDIA010000240.1:0-7982 GCA_020631035.1 Chitinophagales bacterium
AGCGTCGTAAGCTTTTTATTTTTAATTTTTAAATAGAAGCGCAGGATGAGCGGGTAGATGAACGCTTGTATCCCGATAAAATATGCGTTGGCTAACCAGAGTGAACGTAGCCTCAATGTCAATGGCGTTGCACCATAAAAAATATATTAAAAAGCTATCACCTCTTACACAATTAACACATCTTACCAAAGAGTTTTTCAAAGGTGTCACCTTTAATTTATAAAATTTCTCGCTTTCTTTTTATATTTGTCACTACTATGAAAACATATTTTGTTTACCTCCTAATTGTTCTTGAAATGCTCTTCCTTGCTTGTACACCAAGTCCTGTCAAGCAAATGCTCAAAACCAATAAAGAGGTTTTGGAAGATGGGATGTATTGGGTTCTCAAGGAAAGCAATGATCGCAATGCGCTTTTTCCGACCAAAGAAAACGAACGCATCATTCAGTTCAATAAAGAGTTTTTGGACAAAACAGATCAAGAAATACCCTACTTACTCATCAGTACCAAAAGCTTTGCTCCTTTGCAGTTGAGTGAAGCACCCAAAACGGAAACGCAAAAAGACCAACGCAAACGCTTGTTTTTGACCTTAACCGATGAAGCCAAAGAAGATTTAAAAAACTTTACAGAGGAACACCTAAACCAAACCACCTCTATTGTGGTAGGAGGTCAAGCCCTGACCACACACAAAATCAAATCGGTCATTGATGGTGGCAAGCTACAAATTACCCGCTGCACCGACAATGCTTGCGAAATGCTCGATATAGAATTACGAGACAATGTTGTAAAAGAATGATTTTATACCAAAGGCGTCTTAAAATTAACTTTAAAATATGCGAAAACTATTCTTTTTAATCCTATTGCCCATATTGACTTATGCCCAAGACAATCCGCTCACAGCATTCGACAATTTAGTTGACAAGACCTGGGAAGCAGAAGGAAAATGGGGAAACGATAGCCCTTTTAAACAAGAAGCTCATTTTGAATATTCTTTGGACAGTGCCATTGTTACGGTACAATCCTGGGGCTTTGTAGATACTGCCCAAACACAATTTGGATTGCGCAACCACGGCATTCGACGCTATGACAAAGAAAGTGAGACCATTCAGTTTTGGGAGTTTGATGTATTTGGCGGATTGACGCAAGGGACTGTTTTAATTGAAGACAAAAACCTTTTGTACCAATACCAATATGGCGACACCTTTGTCACCGATGCTTGGGAATATGTCAACGATTCTACTTACAATTTTAAGGTGGGCATCTATGAAGATGGAGAATGGAAACAGCAGTTTTTGAGTACACAGTTTTTGCGAAAAGAGTAAACACAAATTTAAATAAAAAAAACTGCCACTTTTATATGCATTTATCATATAAGCGTGGCAGATTTATTTTTCTATATTTTTTTTTACTGAACGAGGAAATATGGATTGAGCAAGTTTTCTTTGTTGTAAGAAAGCGGCTCACCAGATTCAGGTATGGTCACACTCGCCCCTGCTTCTTCGGCAATGATTTGACCTGCGCCTGTATCCCACTCCATCGTTGGAGCAAAACGAGGATAAAAGTGCGCCTTGCCTTCTGCAACCAAACAGAATTTAAGCGAACTACCTGCTGAGATGTACTCAACTTCGTAATCCTTGCGTTTCTCGTCTACAAATGCTTGCGTATCTTCGTTGAGGTGCGAACGACTGGCAGCAATGGCAATCTTTTTACCCAATGGAGCTTTTTCCAATTTACTGGTTTCGTCTCCTTGAATTCTAAAACTTCCTTCCCCTTTTTTGGCATAAAACACCTTGTCTTGTACGGGAACATAAATAACGCCCATAACTGGCTTGCCTTGGTGTATCAATGCAATATTAACCGTAAACTCACCATTGCGTTTGATAAATTCCTTGGTACCATCAAGTGGATCTACCAACCAAAAATATTCCCAATCTTTGCGTACCTCATATTCTTCCTGTTTGGTCTCCTCAGACAAAATAGGAATGTCAGGATATTGTTCCTGTAGATGTTGAACGATGACCTCGTTTGATTTTTTATCTGCCTCTGTCAAAGGACTTTTGTCCTCTTTCATATCTACCTCAAAATCTCTCTCATATATTTCCAATATGGCTGCACCAGCCTTTTTGGCAATATCTACTATCTTCTCTGTATTGATTTGGTTGAGCATATTTGTATTCTTTTTTGATCGATTATTTTGTTTTAAATATGTTATACATTTTTTGGCACTTGTTTCCCATTGGGGACATTCAACACCAAATAGTTTTTGTATTTTTTGATTGGACAACAAACTAAAAGAAGGTCTTTTCGCAGGAGTAGGATACGCCGAACTTGGTATGGGATGTACTGCACAATTGCTAGCACTTTCTTGCATAATCAAGCGGGCAAAATCATACCAAGAACAAATACCTGAATTGGAAAAATGTACCAATACATTCTCTTGAATTTTGTCTTTTTGCTCAATGATTTTAAAAATGGCTTTGACCAAATCTTCCGTAAAAGTTGGACAACCAATTTGATCATTGACAACATTGAGCGAATCCCGTTCCTGCCCCAAGCGCATCATTGTTTTTAGAAAATTGTGTCCAAACCGCCCATACAACCACGAGGTTCGGATGATGACACTCTTTGTTAGGATACTTCTTATTTTTTCCTCTCCCGCCAATTTACTCTTGCCATAGACACCAATGGGATCGGTTGCCCAGTTTTCAGGATAGGCTTCTTCGGCTTCTCCATTGAATACATAATCGGTTGATATGTGTACCAAGAGCGCATTGTGCTTGACACATTGTTCTGCCAAATTTTCAACTCCTTTTTCATTGACCAAATGGGCTTTGTCTATTTCTGTTTCTGCTTGGTCCACTTTGGTATAAGCAGCACAATTGACTACGACATCAGGAGATTGTTTGGCGAAGTATTCAGACAGTTTTGCTGACTCGGTAATGTCTAAATCTTTAGATGTAGCCAAACTCACCTCATATGGCATTGCATCAGACAATTGTTCTAAATAAAACTCAAACGCCTTACCCAACTGTCCATTGGCTCCAGTAATTAGTATTCTCATAATGGATAAATGAAATGAAAATCTGCATCTTTTAACTCTGGTAAGTTAACATCTTTTTCAGAAACAATTTGTTTTTCTTTTGGAATCTGCCAATCAATGCCCAAGCTTTCATCATTTAAGTTGATGCCCCTTTCAGATGTTTTGTTGTAATAATTGTCACATTTGTAGGAAAAAATGGTATTGGGTTCCAAAACAGAAAAACCGTGTGCAAATCCTCTGGGCACAAACAATTGTTTTTTATTTTTGGCAGACAATTCTACACTGTAGTGCTGCAAATAAGTTGGAGAACCTTTCCGCAAATCAACAGCCACATCCAATACCCGTCCTTGAATGACCCTAACCAACTTTGCTTGAGAAAAGGCTCCAATTTGGTAGTGCAATCCCCTTACCACTCCATAGGATGACAAAGATTCATTGTCTTGAATAAAATTGGCTGGGATCTTCTTTTGAACAAATGTATTTAGATTGTAAGTCTCAAAAAAATACCCTCTGGCATCTTCAAACACTCTTGGTTGAATGACAAACAAATGAGGAATCCCTGTTTCAATAATTTCCATGCTGCAAAATTAATCATTCAGCGCATCTTTGATGACTTTATTTAAAATAATTAGTGTAGCAAGCAAAATGCTGACCAAAATTAAGGCAATGAGCAAGGGTTTGAGAAATGGTTTGGGATTTTCTTTCAAAGGATAGGCAGGCAAATCAATCATTTGAATGACAGGCGTCTGGGTTTCCAAGTTCATTTGCGCCAATTCTTTGTTTTTTAGTGCTTCTACATAGGCTGCACTCGCAATTTCTGCTCTCCGTTCATACTCAATCTTAGACAAATAAGCCTGTGCTGACAAAGAGGATGCCGCTAGTCTTTTTTGTTTGGAATCATACCAAGCCATCAAAGCAGATTCAGCAGATTCTAGCTCTTTTTTAATAGAATCTGTTCGCTCAGTAATAATTTGAAGAGCCGTCTCTTGCTTTTCAACGGTTTTGCTAACATAAAAATCTTTGAGTGTCTCAACCAAGTTTTGGGTAAATTCCTTGGCAAACTGCTCAGAGGTTGAAGTGACATACACCCTTACAATCCCATTGTTTGAAGCATTCGCATTGAGACATTGCATTTTAATATCATTGTAAATACTTTCGGCAAGAATATTTTCTTTGTAGTCAAACTCTTCCAGTGGTTTAGCAGTAAACCGAAACCCCTTGACATCTTCTTTGCTTTCAATGTACTTGTCGTTTTTAAATATATTGAGAAAATGGTTGAAGATAAGGTCATTTTTACCATCAATGACCACATTGTTAAGCAAAGTATTGTAGATGATTCTCTTGGTGGTCAGCAATTCCACCAATTTTTCAGAGCTGACTTCTTTTTTTCCTCCTAAACCCAATTGTCCTGCCAGTTGCAACAGACCTCCACCACCACCTTCGTCACCTGCTGACATCAGTGAGGCATGTGCGGTATAAGTTGTACTTTTTTTGCCATGTTGCCAAAAAACAAAAGCACCAACCAAGGCCCAAGCAATGACGAACCAATAAGACTTTTTGAGCAATTCTTTCAAAAAGTCCCAAACACCCAAAATAGTCGCTTTGAGCTGATTGTTATCGGTATGTGTATTTCCTGATCGTTCCTGCATAAGCTATCAAGTTCCTCTCAATTGGAAAATCAATACAGCCACTGTCAGCAATGTAATCATAGCCGAAGCAATACTGTCAATAGCCCTATTCCAATCAAATTTACGTTCTCTTTTTCGCTTCCTTCTTTCTTCTTCAAACTTTTTCCTATCCGAAATGTCCACAATGATCGTAGAGCCATTTTCTACCTCAGGAAATTCTTTAAATACCAAGAAGTTGTTTGCTCTTCTCACTTCACCATTGGGATATTGTACAAAAGTACCAGACTTTTTACCGTACTTCCCAAAACCACCACCATATTTTTTGACATAGTAATCTGCTTTTTTTCCTTCCTCAAAAGGAACATTGATTTGCTCTGCTAGTGTATCTACGATAAAATATTTGATTTCTCCTTTAAGAGTGACATAATTTCTAAGTTTGGGCACCACAATGGTATCCTTGTTTGAAAGAATGTAATTATAGTTCGACTCTTGAGGGTTTTCAAATACATCGTCCAAGTCAACAAAAATTTCCCCTTCCTCTTTTCGAATCAATTTAGACGCAGAACGAAAAGCATAATCCGTAAAGCCCCCAGCCCTATTGATCAAAGAGTGAATCTTTTCTCCTTTGTTGATGAGGGAATACTCTCCAGGATATTTGACTTCTCCCATCAAGACCACATCTTGTTGTATTTCAAAATTGGGTGAACGTCGAATAAAAATTCGATCAAATGGCTGTAACAAAAAGGAACCATCAGCTGACTGAAGGCTTAAATCATAATTTATGTCAGCTCTTTTGACAACAATTCGCTCTCCTTTTTGTGGGTCCTCCACACTCAAATCCAACACCCTTGTTACTTCAATTTGACTACGAGCAGCTTCTCGTTTAAAATTACCCGCCAACAAAATAAGGTCATTGAGCCGCAGATTTTCTCCAAACTGGTAAGTTCCTGGATTTTTCACTTCACCCGAAATATATACAGGAAATTCCTGTCGTATACTATCTAAAGACAATACAAAAATAGAATCATTGGGTTCCAACAAAAAATTGCCTTGGCTACTTTGTTGTACCAAGACCTCACTAACTTTAAAAGGCAATATTTCCCTTGTGGTATTTTTACTAGTTCTAAATACAAAACCTTTGTCCAAAGCAGCAAAATCTGCAGGTCCACCAGCTCTAAACAATACATCTGCCACCCGATCTTGGCTGCGTAACAGATAATCACCAGGTACTCGCATTGCTCCCCTTACATTGACAAAATTCCTCATTGAGGTAGAAATGCTTTTGACAAAAATACTGTCCCCATTCATCAACATAAAATCTTGGCTAAATCGGCTCAGGCTGTCAAGACTTACTTCTAAAAATTGCTCTTTGTTGTTTTCAAATCTCCTAATACTCAAGTGTTCAGAATGAGCCTTTTCGGAAAGACCACCTGCATACTTTATCAAGTCTTTTAGTCCTTCCCCTTGCTTCATTTCATACTTCATAGGACGTTTAATCGCTCCATCAATCGTTACAATATTGCCTTGTGTTGGTACAAAAACATAATCATTGCCCTCCAAGAAAAAATTTTGATTGCTAATGGGGTCCAACAAATACTTGTAAACATCTAACTCCTGTACCACTTGACCATCCCGCTTAATGTAAATATCTCTCACCGTCCCCATATTATTGGGCCCATCGATGGCAACCAATGCATTAAATGCAGAATTCATGGCAGAAAAAGTATAAGTACCTGGATTAAATAACTCCCCTACTAGGTTCACACTAATCAAACGGTTAAAATTAATGCTGACCTCTATTTCATTGTCCTTCCCCCCATAAACCTTGCGGTAACGTTCAATAATCAATGCCTTTGCCTTCTCAAATGAAAGCCCTTTGAGGTAAATCTTTCCAACCAATTCAGGATGAATAGAACCCTGTGCATCCACTACATGTTGGTGTGTGACATCGTTTCGCCCCCATACAACAACATTGAACTCATCGCCCGCTCCAATCACATAATCATTGGCAGGTCGATTGCTGACAGTTTGCTGATCAAATAACTTGACAATATTGTTTCTAAAAAAAGATTGTCCATACACCTCAACTTGAGGCAAAGACAAGGCTTTTCGAATCAATTCATCTTTCTGAAAATCAATAATTTCTTGTAAATCTTCAATGCTTAATGTATCATTTTCAGCATCTCGCTCCAACTGTATTTTAACCCCAAGATGTCTCAAACTATCCTGAAATACATTCAATCGAGTCAATTGCTCAATCAACTCCTCAGATACACCCAGTTTTCGGAGTTCTTCAGGAGTGGTTTCGATCTTTTGTCTAATCAAATTAATAGAATCTGCTCCCAGCAAAGCTTCACTTTGTTGTTGTTGCAGAAGAAACTGCTCATAATCATACCTTTTCTTAAAATCGTCGTACTGCCCAGTTTGCCCGCCTCCTCGATAAGGAGATAAGGGATTGTAATGCTGAGCATTCAAAGCTGTATATGAAATCATCAGAAGCAGAAACAAAATCAACCTGCTTAAGCTCATCCTAAAATGTTTAATGAATAATTAGATTTGGTTGTCTGACCATTGTCAAATACCTCAACAATATCAGAACATACTGGATACCGCCCTCACTAACCCGCAAGTTCTCTTTTGATGTATTGCTCCTCATAGTATTTTTGGTAATCACCAGAGGTAACATTCTCTAACCATTGTTCATTAGCCAAATACCAATCAACTGTTTTTTCCAAACCTTCTGCAAAGTCAATAGAAGGATTCCACTGGAGTTCGTTTTGTAGCTTGGCAGCGTCAATGGCATATCGTTGGTCGTGTCCAGCTCTATCCTTCACGAAGGTAATCAATTGAGCAGAAGTTCCTTCGCTTCTTCCCAATTTTTTGTCCATCAATTCACAGAGTTTGTGAATCAAATCAATGTTTTTCCACTCATTAAGACCACCAATATTGTAGGTTTCCCCCAAGCTTCCTTTATGATAAATAAGATCAATGGCATTGGCATGGTCCTCAACCCACAACCAATCTCTTACATTGGTTCCATCACCATACACAGGTAGTGTCTTTTTGTGCTTGATGTTGTTGATAAACAATGGCAACAATTTTTCTGGAAACTGATAAGGTCCATAATTATTGGAACAATTAGAAATCTTTATAGGCAATTTATAAGTGTGTGCATAGGCTCTCACCAAATGGTCTGAGCTGGCTTTTGAGGCCGAATAAGGCGAGCGAGGGTCATAAGCAGTTGTTTCCGAAAAATACCCTTCTTCTCCTAAACTGCCATATACCTCATCGGTCGAAACATGGTAAAACAACTTGC
>JAHDIA010000240.1:7992-8440 GCA_020631035.1 Chitinophagales bacterium
CCCTCATAATTGTCCTTCCAATGGCTTTTACACACATTCAACAAGTTAACTGTACCAATGATATTCGTTTTAATAAACTCCATTGGATGGGCAATAGAACGATCAACATGAGACTCAGCAGCCAAATGAATCACTCCATCAAATTGATATTTCTCAAACAAAGCTTCCACAAAATCAGTATCTACTATATCGCCTCTCTCAAATGCATAATTGGATCTATCTTTAATGGCATCCAAGTTAGCCAAATTTCCTGCATAGGTCAACTTATCCATATTGACAATATGATAATCAGGATATTTCTCAACCATCAAACGAACCAAATGTGATCCAATAAAACCTGCTCCTCCTGTAATATGGATTTTTTTTGTTACTGTACTCATATAAATATTCTGATTTAGTACACTGTAAATTAAATAAATTGATGTTTTTGGGCAATGAATTTTTGTTC
>JAHDIA010000241.1 GCA_020631035.1 Chitinophagales bacterium
CTTAGCGACCATATTTTTTTGTTAGTTCTTGGGTTAAAATCTCTTTATAATCTAGCTGTTTATCTCCTTTAATTATGCCTCTTAATCTTTTGACTCTTGGAGATAATTCTTCTGTTTTTAACACTGGTCTATCATTTGTTATAAGTTTAAAATAATTCTCTACAAGCTCCGAAAGACTATAGCCTTTTTCCTTTGCGTATTTCTTTGCAACTTCAATTACTTCTTTTTCTATTGTCAAGGTTAACTTGGTATTCATTGTTTTTTCTTTCAAATATACGTGTTTGCCTTAACAATATCAACACGTGTTATTTTCTTATGGTGATAAATTTGCATAGCTTTTCTTATATTTACACATATACAATGTAATTAAATGCAAAATGCAAGTTTGTAAGTAGCATAAAAACGTCCTACAATATGAAAACAAAGTTACACTTTCTAAACATTGCTCTCAGCTTCTTACTCTGCCTGTCCCTCCACGCACAACACACCTTTTCCATCGTTGCTGTTGATACCGAAACAGGGGAAGTGGGCAGTGCAGGAGCAACTTGTCTAGACGCTGGTGCCTCGATCATCAGTGGCATTGTGCCTGGTAAGGGAGCCATCAATTCGCAAGCTCTGGTTTGTATACCCGAAAACCTCAATTTGGTCAAAGGATTGGGGCTGATGGAAGATGGGCTTTCGCCTGAAGCAATATTGGAAGCACTCCTAGAAGAAGATGTTTGCCCAGCCGAAGACAACAACTACCGCCAATATGGGATAGTCGACTTTGATGAAAATATGGAGCCTAGAGCCACCGCCTACACTGGTTCCAATGCCGAAGATTATGCCAATCATATCATTGGTTCTAATTACGCCATTCAAGGCAATATTTTATTGGGTCCCGAAATCTTGACAGGCATCGAAGAAGGATTTCTCAATACCGAAGGGACACTAGCAGAAAAATTAATGGCTGCCCTACAAGGGGCCAATGTGGTTGGAGCCGACACCCGTTGCGCTCCCAATGGTACGTCTTCCGCTGGGGCATTTTTACGAGTCGCTTGTCCACTCGAAGATGAAGAATGTAGCAATGTGTATTTGGATGTATTTTATCTTCCCACAGGTGTTGAACCCATTGACGAATTGCAAGCTTTGTTTGACGATTATTTTGCCAATCCACCCAATGCTGCCCCTAGCAATGATGAATGTGTAAATGCAACTCCCATCAATTTATCAGAGGATGAAGCTACTTGTACTCCCACAAGTGTCAATCTCAATGGAGCCACAGAGTCTTTTGTTCCAGTGACAGGCTGTGACAAAGACAAAGTTTTCTCTGATGTCTGGTTTCAATTTGATACGCCCGCTGAATTGCCTTTGGAGGGCATTGTCATCAGTGCCAATATCAATCCATTTAGTGCCAGTGATGTTGATGCAGTAGGATTTGCTTTGTATGAAAGTTGTAGTGCCGATGCTTTTTATACAGCCTGTTTGGATACAGACGAAGGAAGTGATACTTTGTTTGTTGCCTCCGAATGTTTGAGTGCTGCCACAATGTATTATCTCAAAGTAATGGGTGGGCAAAGCTATTGGTACGAAGATGGAACCTTGGAACTCTGTGTCTATGCTCAAAATGAAATAAGTAGTCCTCCTATTTTATGGGGTGACAATACGGGTGAAGGAGATTTTGCCGAAGGTTTGAACGATTGGACAACTGTGGGAATTTCTGCCGAAAATGCTGTTTGGCAATGGACTGAGAGTGGTACATTTTTTAGCTTGGTTCCTTCAACTATTGCTTCTAAAAGCAGTTGCAATGGAGCGGTTGTTTTCCATAGCGAGTACATTAGTACTGGTGGGTTTATCGATAATTTTCCTTCAGGCCCCCCACCCTATCAAGCCAATATTGGGGAATTGATTTCTCCTGTGATTGACTTGAGCGATGCGGTTGAGCCTATGCTTCAATTTACCCAAAGTTTTGCTGGACTCAATGGCAACCAAAACCACAATAGCGATTATCCTCCCTCACAAAGAGGTGCTTTGTTTTCCTATTCGACAGATGGGGGGGACTCTTGGTCACTGCCTGTATCCATCAATGACGACTTTGCGCCCAATGAATTTAGTTCTGAAAACGATCAAAAGGAAATAGACATTCTACAATTGGCTGGATTCGAGCAAGTACAGTTAAAATTTATTTTTGATGGAGATTTTTATTTTTGGATGATAGACGATGTACTAATTGTCGACCCTGAATATATCGAACCACCTGTCAACCCCACTGATACCATTGTTGTGGTAGATACTTTGGTCGTAATTGACACCATTGAGGTGGTCGTCACTGATACGATTGTGATTACGGATACCATTGAGGTAATAATTAATGACACCATTGTAATGAATGATACAGTCGTGGTCAATGATACAGTAGTCATTTATAGCACCATCAACATCCCTAGCATTCACAAATTTAGTGTACAGCTCCTACAAAACCCTATAGAAGAAGTCCTCAATGTTCAAATAAACAATCTTACTCCTAGCAATAAAGCTAAAATTTCCATCTATGATTTTACTGGAAAATTATTGCATTCTGAACAATACAATCTTGGCAATGAAACGAATTACCAAAAACGTTTAGACCACTTGGGTACTGGCATCTACTTTTGCAAAATTCATTTAACTGATGGTACAACAAAGGTCTTGCGATTTGTTAAAAATTAAACCTAATTAAAAAGGCAAGGTCACCGACTATTGGCGCGTTGTCGGTGACCTGATTTATTCCTATAATGAGGTAAAAAATTGTACGTTTTTTAAATTTATTTTCACTTAGAACAGAAGGTTAAAGCTTCGGACGATGGTGTCTCCCCGCTATCCGCTTTTACTCCTCGTATTGGGCGAATACAATTCGCCCTTACTGCGGGGTAACCGCTGCTATCGGGTGTAGGATCGCCTCTTTTGGTCCTTCGTCGGTTCGTTTTGCTGTCCGCTTCGTCCTGCGCTTCTTTTCCTTGTGGTTTGTGGAGAAAATTCGTGAATTTTCTCTACCCATTTTCGGTTCGGGCGAATGTTTATTCGCCCTTACATTGTGTGCGTTTCCTGTTCGGGCAGACACATAGGTCTGCCCCTACATTGTGTGCATTTTCGGTTTGGGCACCCGCAGGGGTGCCCCCTACATTATTGTTTGATGAATTTGTTGATGTGTTGATTGCCTTCGGTATCGGTACAAATCAACAAATACATTCCCTTGTCTAATGCTTCTATATTAATGGTATGTTGATGGGATGCTTCCAATAATGCAATGCCATGTCGTTTGCCATCAATGCCTACAATTTCTAATTGTGCTATCTTGCTTTGCACTACTGATTCTAAATTGTTTTTACTGGCATCCTCTGCCACATATGGATGATACATAAACAAATTAACGTAAGAAGTGGCTGGATTCGGATATACAAACAATTTGGTTTCGTCTATGGCTTTGTCTGACAATTCAAAATCTATGGTATTGTACACAGTATTGGTCACTACTGGTAAATTAAAATCAAATACAATGCTTGCTCTATTTTCGATTCGAGTATGCTCTGGCAAATTTTGCTTGGGTACAATCTTAAATTGAACAAAACCATGGCTCTCTCTTTCATTTGTTGTACTGTCTGGCAAATTGATGTCTTCAAAAGTCCATTTTAAAATGCCATTGCCCGACATTTCAAAGGTGTATTCGTGACTTACTGCACCCAACTGCAAACTTGACAAATCCAATTCTGCTGGCAATGTATCTACAATATTTACCAAAGAGGCTGGATAGTTTCCTACATTCTGGAAGCGAATTTTATAGGTCAAGGTATCTGTCGGATTGATGAGGTGTGCGGGACCATAGCCCACAGGACTCACCAAAATGTCATTGGGATCTATTGCTCCTACAACTCTCTCTGTAGACTGTGTTGTTCTACAAGAAGTATTCATATCTGACTCACTGGCTGTGATGCTTACATCAAAAGTTTTTAAATCTTCTATATTGGTGGCTAAGTCCACATAATTTTTTAAAGAAATCACCCCTGACTCATTTACTCCCAAAGTACCAATATTCCAAGTATATTTGTTAGCACTTTGACTATCCCAAGGAATACTTGCTTCAGTTATAGATATGTAATTGTCCAAAGTCAATTCTATAACTACATTGCTCGCTGGCGCAACTCCATAATTAGAGTAACTAATACTCATCTCATTTTCAAAACCACGACGCAAGGCAGTCACACCCAAGTCTACACATAAATCGGGCAATTGTGAGCCTGTTTGATAAGCAAAATCATTGTTGGGGTAACTCAATCCAATTCCTGAAACTGATACAGAGTGAGTATTTCCTTCTCCAGGGCATATATTGGTAAAGTTATTTGGCGTTTGTTGTCCTACATTATAACTGCCTGGTTGAAGATATACTTTGTAATCTCCATTCTCATCGGTCATAGTATAGGTAGGTCCTGGGTAAACCTCAATAATGGTATTGGGGATGCCTGATTCTCCAGCGTCTTGTGTACAGTTGCTATTGGCGTCATAGTAAGCAGTCCCTGAAACAACAGAACCATTTTCTTCTGTGGTGATTTTCTTTTGATTGACTGCTACATTGGTTTCTGTTTGAACATAACCTGAAGGCCATTCAATTCTGACCTCATCTATAATACTTGCATCGCCCAATCCAAAATGTTGGGTGAGGCTGTTTTGTGAGCCTGGTCCGCCACCTGTTTGTGCCGAAACTTCCCGCATTTGCGTAACCGATTGTCCATCAATGATTGCGGTAACAAACACCTTGGCTCCTAGCGCACTTGCATTGGAATTGGTTCCTTTTAAAATCAAATTTAAATAGTTGTTGCCATTGCCATCATTGGTATATAAATAATTGCTCTCTCCACTATGGTTGGCAATGGCTATGTCCAAATCACCATCATTGTCATAGTCCGCAGTGGCTACACCAAACGAATTGCCTTGAGGTGCTATGATGTCATTTACATTTACTTTTCTTAGCTCACCAGTTCCATCATTCATATACATCAACTTGACCCCATCTTGGTCATTGGCAACATATAAATCTAACCAGCCATCATTGTTAAAGTCGCCCCAAGCAGAACCATGCGAATTGCCTCCACCTTGTGATACTTGACTATTTGACTGCAAAGTAAAATTACCTGAACCATCATTTTGGTATAAAAAATTGTCCTCTGCCCCTGCATTAGAAACAAACAAATCCAAATCTCCATCATTGTCATAATCTCCAAAACTCGACCCCACTGAAGTAGCATTATCCCCCATCAATCTTTTGGTAAAACTTCTATTGCCATTGTTGATGTATAAAATATTGCTACTTTCGTAAACAGGTACAAATAAATCTTGTAAGCCATCTCCATTGACATCTGCCCAGGTTGAACCAATTGCTCTTACGGCATCTTGTACTAAATCCCCACTTGTTATTTGTTCAAAAGTGCCATCACCATTGTTGCGGTATAACTTATTGAATTTTGTATCAAAAAAATCGGAAATGAAAATGTCAACAAATCCATCATTGTCGTAGTCAGCAAAAGATACACTGTGGGCATAATCATCTTCTAGATTGGCAAGACTGTTATCGGATCTTGAGAAGCTACTCCCATTATTGTTGGTATATAAAAAATTGCTATTGCCAATATTGTTGGCTACTACCACATCGTGAAAACCATCATTGTTGAAGTCTGCCCAGCTTGCGGCAACAGAACCAGCCAAATCTGTTACAATTGATTGATTGTTTACTTCTGTAAAAGTACCATTGCCATTGTTGTGATACAGTCTACTAGGAACGTTGGGGTCATACGAAGGTACAAACATATCGTCGTAACAGTCATTGTCGTAATCTATCCAGCATATTCCCCAACTATTGTCTGCATTGTTAACAGTTGGGTCATTGGTTACTGATGTAAACCCAGGAGACTCTGTACAATCAGGGTCCTCACCATCTACCAAACCATCACCGTCATTGTCTATGTTATCGGAACAGTCGGTTTCAAATGGTGGGAGTGCTAAAATACAATTCATCCCATCATTGTTGTTGGTTACTTGCCCATATGCAACTACTTCCATACTCAATGGATTATTGCTTCCATCAAACTTTACTTGCCAAATTTCTCCAGTTCCATTGTTAGAAAAATAGCTATTGCCTTCGACATCTGACCAAGCCGCTCCAAAACCACCAGTCCCACCACCTGGAAAATCAGCGGCAACATTGGCAGTAAGATCATTTAAATCCAATTCAATCAAATCAAAATTGCTGGACATACCATAAAACTTCTTCGTAACAGGATTGTAAGTAATGTCTGCACATCCTGGTATGTTTTTACTATACAAATTGGTCAGGGAAAACACTTCCATTGTCAAAGGGAATTGATCCAAATCTACTTTATACAATACAGGATTGGCTCCTCCATCAAAAGATACCCAATTGCCAAATTCATCTATATCTGCTCGATAAGTTGCTCCTTGAAAGTTATTGATGGCTCCATATACTTCTATCTCTCCACTGCTTTTAATTCTGACCATATTTCTTACCCCATTAATGGTTTTTATGCCATACATATAACCATCTTCGACATTGTAACCTGCTCCGTTGTAAGAGCCCATTTCAGAATATCCAATGTCGATATAAGTACTACTCAAAGGGTCAAACTTTTTAAGGGTGCCCGAAATCACTTGATACAAATCACTAGAACAAGTAAAAGCATCATTACAAACTGATTGACCGCTACAGTCGGGGTCCGAACAATCTGTTAATCCATCATTGTCATCGTCTATGTTGTTATTACAAATTTCGCTTACTACTGGCGGAGTTACAGTCTCTGATGTCACCGTCAAGGAAGTCAACAATATAAATCCTAATAATAATATTTTTGTATAGCTTGATTGCATTATAAGTATTTTTACATGTTAATTACAATCTATATATGAGAATGTTATGCCATAATCTAACCCGATTGTTTATCAACACTTTACGGGCTTTATTTTAATTTCACCTCTCTATATTTTGTAATTGATTCCAAAATATAGAATAACTCCTACAATTGTAATGTATTGAAAATAAAAAAGAGCGATGATGTAAGAGGAAGTATCGCTCTTCTAAACCAATAAATAAACTTAAACAAAATAAATATATCCTATGAAAAATCTTTTTGTTTTAAAAGAGGGTTGTAGCTTGCTTATTTAAGCCTTGCTACAACCCCACAACTCCCAGCTTGAGTTGCTCATCTATCTCACTAACGCCCTTCACACTGTTGTTCTTTCCATTCCACTGTTGTTCTTTCCATTCCACTGTTGTTTTTAACCCTTTGCTTCTTGGGATTGAGTTAGTTGTTTCTATTTTGTGTTCTTAAGAAAGAGAAGTGGCTTCAATTTTCCACCACTTCTCTTAACTACCCTTCGATTGTTGTTTCTTTTTTGATTCTTTTTTTAGAAAGAGGGATGAGATGCGAACCAATCATCCCTCTTTACTACCCTAAAAATCAATATGAGTTCTTTTGTTTTGGTAAAGGGCGATACGATAGAGTTATATACCGCCCTTTTAAATTCATTCAACCTATTAATAAACACACATCATTAAAAAACACTTTTTACTTATTGTTCTCGTTCTTTCACAATTTTTGAGAAAAAGAGCGGCAGAATATACAGTACAGCCATACCGCTCTTTTTTCTAATCAACTAATTACTAAACTAAACTTAAACTATTATGAATAACTTTTTCTTTTTTAAAAAAAGTGGTGCTATGGTCAGACAACACCACCCTTTTTTATTTACCTAAATAACAAATACAATGAGTTTTCTTTTTTTAAAAACGGTGCCGTTGCAAAACACCGTTTTTTTAGAATTTATCTGAGTAACAAATACAATGAGTTTTCTTTTTCTAAAGAGCGATGACGGTATAGGGAACATGGCTCTAATTCAATTACCTAAATTATATCAATTACAATGAGTTTTCTTTTTTTGAAAAAGAGCGATGACCTACAGGGAGCACCGCCCTTTTTTCTTTCATTCAACTAAATAAAATTACTATCACTTAAAGCTACTATGAGATTTTTTATTTTTGAGGGAGTTTCTATGACAGTCATCTTTGGTATGACTGCCATAGAACTTGGATGCTCCCTGTGTAAAATTTCAGAATTCGGGGGATTGAATGTTAACCACAAAATTCAACCTTTTTGGATACGTTAAACCGACTTCTGTAAGCACTGTTGTTGGTAGTTGTTTTTCATAGTTTAGTGGGTATTGCCCCTTTGTAATTGTTTTTAAAATCATTTTTTCTTTTTTAATTGTTTGTTATTGTCATTTGCCTATATATATGAGAACACTGTGCCAGAAACATAAAAACATTGACAATCAATACCTTAAATAGATACAACTATTTGGTCTATATTCTGAAAATTCATTCTATATTT
>JAHDIA010000002.1:0-8673 GCA_020631035.1 Chitinophagales bacterium
GGTAATGATCGTCAATGTCTAAGGTGTCGCCCGCCTCGTCTATTAGTTCTACTTTAATCACTTTGTAAATACCTGGCAATCCATTTTTAGTCCAATCAACGATAAGGTTCGGGTCAATGTTTTCATTCTCGTTTTGCTCTTCATTATCCATTTGCGTTGGATCGTCGTCCTCGTCCGAACAAGCGACCACAAAAAGCAAAACAAAAAATACAAAAAATACACTCTTAAAATTTAAATTCTTCATACTGGGAAAAGTTTAATTTATTTAAAAAATTAGGACGGAATGTTCAAAGCTCCGTCGCAAAGTGTGTCCCCGCTTTCCACCATACATGGTATGTGTGTCAATCGGGCGTAGTTTACATAGTTTAGTTTGTCAGCCCTAAGTTAGTAATTATATTTTAATAGATACATATTTGTCGTGAATCAGCTTTTCAACTTTGTTTTGATAATTGTCTGGTATATATAAACATTTATCAATGTATTGGAATACTTGTTCCTTTTTATTCTCCTTTATAATTTTCCTTTTGACAAAGGACGGCATACTAAAAAATGTAATGATTCTTTTTACTTTATCAACATTTAATTCAAGTCTGCTAAATCTCATAACTGAACCATAGAAGAAATTTATATTTACATAGTCAAAAATAAGATTCGACTTTCCTACTCTAAAGTTACGTTTACAACTACCAGGATCATAGCCTCGTTTTTTTATGCGTGCGTAATGTATAGGGTAGTCGCTCTTGGTTGTTTCAATAATTCTGTTATTGGTCAAAATATCTACCAATTCGTTAGAAGGTTTGAAAGTTTTCATTTTATGTATTTTATAAGGTTGTCTTTTTAACAAAAAAAGCCCGACACATATGCGGTGTGTCGGGCTTTTTTTCTCCTCGTTTATACGTAACATATATTGTCAACAATAAAAAATGATTCTAATGAATGATTTTAAAAATTGTTATAGAAGACATTGCCGCACCAATGCCCAGAGCAACAGTTCATTGATGTTCAAATATAAACTTTTATTTTCAAATTTGAAAATAAAAAAAAGCCCGAAGGTTGATGAATCCTTCGAGCCTTATTATATCCCAGTTGTCTGCTTTGGTGCGGTGCCTATGAGGGGAACAGCAACTAAAACCCTTCAAAACCTTTCACTTGGGAGATTAACCTTTAACATACAATTGTGAGAACATACACTATGCAAGTGTAAGAATGTATTACCCTACAAATGTAATTCTTATTTTTCAAATTTGAAAATTTATTTTTATTTATGTGCTGTCACATTCCCCATACGCCCGATAGAAGTACATACCATGTATGACTGATAGCGGGTACACACTTTGCAAACGAAGCCGAGAACGTTCCGTCCTATTCCTTTAAAAGCTTCTTTATTTTTTCGAGCGTTTCCTCACAGTTTAGTAATTGCTTAACTGGTTCCATTTGTGACAAATCAAACAAAAAGAACAAATTGCCGATATAATCGCCGTAGGAAATTTGGCGTTTTGTCCTGAACTGTTCGCCCTCAGTATTGGTGTAAGTAATTGTAAGTTCTCCAGGAATCGCTTTTGATTGTTTGTACTTAGAATTAAATACATTGGCAAATGACGCTTTGCCCGCAAAGGCTCCGTTTTGGATTGTATACATATCGGTTTCGTCTGTCTCGCTATGTTCAAAGCTCACCACCCCATTTGATGCCCCAATGATGCCCCCAGCGATGCCGCCGAGGTTACCCAACTCTTTTCCATATACTCGGTATTCAGTTTGCGAGATCTCGCCAAAAGTGGCGGTAATTGTGTACAAGCCCAAATCGCTAATTTGTACAAAAGGATTGTCGTCGGTTTTGAATCTTTGTGTCTTGTCTTTTGGCTCAGATGAAACATTGAACTCGTAGGAGCCGAAGCCATTGAACACGGGCGGATTGTCTGTTGGTTTGAGTTGAATCGAATCGGCAAAAACTTTGTTGCCTTGGTAATCGGCAATTGACAAAAAACCTTTTGCACCGTTGAGCCTATGCCTCAGCGTGTCGAAGCTCCATTCCGAACCATTCGGATAAGTTTCGGACAAGTACACCCGATTGTATTCGCCAAAACCATCAAAATCGAATCGTCGGTATTTCCATAGAAATACTTTTTTTCCTGGAACAATTTGGGCATCAAAGGAGCGAAACGAGTCGAACCATTTTCGGGTGTCTATACCTTCAATGGTATCAAATAATTTGAGATAATTGTTAACGACCATTTCTCGACTCGGCGGGATGCCTGAGTCGAGGTCTTTAATGTATTGCTGAAAAAAACGGCGGTGAGTGCCTGGGTGTTCGTTTTCGATTTTCTCGATCAGTGCCGCCCCTACCCGATAGCGTTCGAGAGCGAGCCCCATTCCATTTTGATCGCTCCAAAATCCTTTGGTCGTGAGGTTGTCAACATTGCGGAAATCTAGGTCGGCGGATAAGTCGGAGGTATTGCCGTAGTATGGGACAAAATCGTCCTTACCGTATCGCTCAATGTATCGATTCATTGCTATAAAGGCGAGAGCTTCAGCTCTGGACTCATAAAAACCCGCCAATTGAGTATCAAAAATCCCGAAGCGGTTCAAGCCTAGCAACTCGTAAAAAATAGCGTGTATCAACTCGTGAAACAATACTCTAGGTCCTGCAAATTTCCCCATACCGACCCAATATCCCGACGGTTGAAATACATTTGAACCTGTGTATTGTTGGTGCTTGTATATCATAAGCGTGTCGGGAATGACAGTATTGCCGCACAGCTCCAATAATATCGGGAGCCCTCGGTCTATGATGGTGGTGAGCTGCTGCACCTCTTCGGCTGTCCATCCGCCCGAATGGTCGATGTTGCCTGAGGCATCATAACCGAATCGGGTTTCTAATTTGTATTTGAAAGTATAGGCATCTTGTGCCAATGGTTTTGGCGTAATCTGTAGGAAATTGGAAAAAGTCGAAGGTGATCTCTTTGCGCCTTTGACGCTGTAAATTTCGTATTGTATTGGTGTGGTGGTATCGGTGAGCTGTAGCTCGTGTAAGGATTTTTTGTAAGTGTGACGTTTACCTCTCGGCACGACTTGAAACACCTTTTGCTCTTTGCCCTGCCAGATTTTGAAGTAAAACCAATCGAAATCCACATCGGGCGGATAGTCAAAACGAATAAAGGTTCCGATGTGTGGAAACCAATTGTGTTCGCTCGTGATGACGGGCGGTGGTAGCTCGTCGCTAATGCTCAAAAATGCGTTGTTGAGTTCGAGGGCTTCGGGCTGCATCATTGGCGGCTCGTCCTTTGGTAAGGCACAATGTACGTGTGTAGGAGCTGCGCTCTCGGCTTCGAGTAGTTTCTTTTGTTTGATGGTAGCGCAACCGCTGAGGACTACAAAAAAAGCAAGGATTGCAAAAAAGTTGGATAGTTTCATATTGTTAGATTTTGCGGCCGAAATGATAGGGATCATAGGGGTCTGTCCACCATCCACCCCAATAATTTTTCGGGTGTAGACTTTCCCAATAAATGCCCAATACTTTCAAAGTTTCTAAGTCGTCGGTGAGCTGTCCTTGATAGCGGAAAATGAAATCTATAGCAAGGCGGTTCATGTGGTCCGACTGTAGGGTTTTACTTCGACCAGTTTTGACGTAATGTTGTTGTATTTCGGTGTTTCTCCACCATTCCCCACCACTCAACCAAAAACCTTTCGTAAAGGCAAAATTGATGAGGTTGGCAACGTCCAAACTAAATTCCCCTTGAGCTTTGACCAATGGCGAATAATGTTGATAGCAAGCCATTAGCGGAAAAGTTTAAGCCACTTAATTGATGAGGTTGCTAATGTTAATACAAAAACCAAAATGTAATAAATACCATTGGTTACTTGTTCGGGTAAATCAACGCCAAAGTTGTTGGCGGCGGCAACGGCTAAGGTTACCAAAGCGGCGGCAATGGTTCCGAGTAATCCGTCCTTTTTTCGGGTTTGTTTGTCAATTGGTGATTTCATTATTTTAGATTTTTACGTGTATAATCTAGGGCGAATTTGATAAGCCAACCGCCCAACCCACCAGCGAGGCCGATGAGAAAGGCGTTGGCTATTCCAGCAAAATCTACCCAATTAATTGCGTTGTTTATGTGGCTAACAAATAGCGTCAAAGAACTACCTGGTATAAAGCCAAATTTGAAGTTTTCAGGTGCTTGCATTTTTAGTTGTTTTATATTCCGATTATTGCCGTACAATTTCCAGTCGGCAAACATTTTGGTTCGTAAGGCTCGCATTGTTCAGGGCAACGTTTTGAGCCACAATTCCCGTGTTCACAATCACCGCCGCAATTGCCGCCACACTCGCTACAGCCTTCGTTTTCGTCCTCACAATCTTCGGTTTCTGGCTTGTTGCATTCGAGCCATTGAGGGAAACACTCTTCCGAAGCGTTTGCCTCGATACACGCCACAATGGCGGCGAGGTATTCTTTGTCCTTTTTCTCGAATTGTTCTCGATTGCAAAGGTTGTACCCCTTGGTATTTCCCTTTGCCCCTGGCCGACGGTCGAGCATTTTGTAACCATCGGCGGTCCATATCAATGTGGTGCGTTGAGCGGCGTACAACATTGTTTTGTTTGCTACATATCGAAGCACCAATTTTGCGAGTTCCGCTTCTTTTTCGGTTTTGCACTGCTTGATAATATTGGGTAAGTCACAAAAGAAGTTGTCGCATTTCAAGCAGCTCTTTAGGTCGTCCGAAGCTTCGTTCATAAAGGGCATTAGTGCGAGCCAATGCCGTAAGCGGCCCATATTGGGCAACATTTGATAATTGCTAAAAGCTTCAGGCGATTGAATCAAACGAGTACAAAACTTTTGAAAAACTTTGCTTTGTGTTTTGCTAGGAAATTTGTCGATGTTTGGGAGTATCAATTCCCAAATTAGTTCCTCTAATAAATTGTAAGCACAATCACACAGCGCATACAATGCACGGGTTTGTTGCTTTTCGCTTTGCGGCCTGGTTTTGCCTTGTCCATTTGGTTCGATCAAACCTTGATCGCTTCCCCAGCCTGGCATTTTGAACATTAGAAAAGCGGTAAAGTATGCGACGGTTTCCCGTAAAGCTTCAAGTAAATCACACTCGCAATCTGTGAGGTCCTCTTCTTTTTTGAGCGCATAATTGCAAATCTGTTCAAAGATGTTTTTGTCAATACAAGGATCAATAAACGAACTGATTGCGAGCTTAACATTTTTCTTAATCGTTTTCCAGCTCGTATTTTTTGCGATGTCTGGTTGACACTCCAAAAATACATCCTTGGGGCAATCCGAGCCGTAAAGCTTATCGGCTATATGTTGTCGTTTCCTAGGCATTCGGATTGAGGTTTGAGGTTACGGGATCGTTTGGGCTGCTTTCACCCGTTCGAGCAATGTCGAGGGTCGTCATATTTGGTGCGAAAAAGTCCCATTCGAAGTGGTTCATACTTGCGGGTACTTTGTCCCGCCAATTGTTTACGTGGGTTAAGAGGTCGTTTATTTCTAAAATCATACGGCGGTCGTCGTATGAGTTTATGGTGTTTTCGATGTTTTGAAATCTAAAAACTTCGGAACCAGTACCGCCGACTTTTTCCTCGTTGTTTTTGCCCGACAATACGCTCGAATTATCAAAAGGTAAATTTAAATTCCTGTTGATAAATTCAGCGAGTTTGATGTATTGGTCACCTTTGAAATGATTTTCAAGTGGTTCGAGTGTCATTTTGACCTCCTTACCATCGACCATCATTGAGTAGGTTACAACCGTGGCCTGGTTGTTGTCTACACCAGCGAGGCGGTTTTCTAAATCCCAAAGAATTTCCTGCCTTACTTGGTCGTAAGTTGGGCGTTTTTCGTTTGCCTTGAGCGACTTACATTTTGCCTCGAAAATACGTTCGACTAAATCGACGGGAATGGTTGTGACATATTTGACATTCCAACCATTTTGCAAACCTGAATTGTGCAAACGGTGAATGTTTTGTCTGAGTTCCATCATAGGAGCCGCCGAGATATAGTCGGGATAAGCGTAATGTAATTCGCCTGGTATGTGGTCTTTAGTTTGGTGAATCCACATACCATGCTTTCTTGGGTTGTCCCAATCAAAAGCGGGTAAAATGGTGTAGTGTATTTTGTGTTCTCGCCTAGAGATAACCACAAATTTTGAGGGTTCCATTTCGCCCTCTTTGAGCTGTACAGCGAGGACATTGGTTGCGTCGATGTTTTCAAAACGATCTATTTCGCCAAACGCTCTCGTTCGTCCGTTGCCTGGCTTGTGACGGCCCAAAGTGTACATCATACTGAAGAACACTTTGTTTACTGTCCGTTGACGCATGTACTTGTCGTACCAGTGTTTGTTTTTGATGTACCAGCGTTTCCAACAAGGCAAATCGACGAAGGAACGAACGAATTGTCCGTTGTGGCAATCGTCGCAAACGGGCGATATTTTCATGCCGAGCAATGCTCGTCTTTTCTTGCGTAGTAATGCGGGTCCATCGGGATCGCAATAAACTAAATTTACCAGGCGACGAGGTTCAAGGTTGGGTATCCATGGGGCGGTGGGTTGGTCGAGTCCAGGAACAGAAATGGACAAAGTACCATATCCGTCGAATGGTCCTTTTTTTTCTGGTGTTGGGCAACATCTTTGCGAATCGTTTCCAAACAAAACCGCAACGGGTGAATTTTGAAGAAACGCAATGTTATCGCCATCGCTAGAGCGAAAAATGTTTCTCAATCTTTGTATTGAATTTGCATTCCCCATTTTTGATACTTGGATAGACTGGTTTTTGTTTGATGGAATAAATCGGCCTTATGATTCGCATCCCATTGAAGGATAAGAGAGCCGATAATTTGATTTTGAAATATTGTTGTTTTTCCTGGTCGAATAAAGGGAGCGTTCGGTCACGTTTGTTGTGCCCTTTGAACCCTCCCTTTTTGGTATTCGGCGTTCTAATGTTTATCGGTGTAGCGTCGAATAAATTAAAATTTACTCGATGGTAGACGGGTAACTCTTTTTTTTTCGATACTTTGTTTTTGGTGTGGATTTTACCAAAATTTTTCCCAGTGGTTACCAGGTAACTAAGACTAAAAATATAGAGTTGCCCGTCTCGGTAGTATTCGTCAATTTCCGCTAAGGTTTGGCGGATTGTTATTGTTGTTGGTGCGTCGGCCACTGTTGCGTTTTTTCTTCTTAGCCTTTCCGTCTTCTGGTGTCGGCTCAGGTTCTGGTACCACAACTGGCTCAGCTTCGACTATTGGTTCAGGTTCTGGTACCACAACTGGCTCAGGACTTACTTTTTTTTTTCGTCCTGGTCTTCTGCTTGAGTGTCGTCGAACAGCCAATACAATGATGGCCAATTTTCCTCGACTTGTTTGTCGGTCAAATCAACGGCATCGACTGTATAGGGGTCGGAGGTATCAGGGTCCACTAGAGGTACATTGTATATCTTCTCTAATGATCTAAGTTTTGAGTGTTTGGGCTGGTAGCGTTCGAGCTGTTGGAATCGTCCGTCCTCTTTGAATTTACCCAAAATTCTTTCGATGCGCTCGGTACGGGTTTCGACGATGGTTGTTGTATTTTCTGCCATTTGGCGAATGTTTTTTGTTTGAGTAATCGGAGTAAACAATTTTGTTTACTCCGATTAAAAAAGTTATTATTAAATCTATCTAATAAGTGCCTAAACTATGCGGCTTTTGGTAGGGCGAAACGGTGCGAGTGTAAAGCAACTGGTGCCTCGAACTCGAAATTAATTTCGTTGGTTTCTTTGTTGATTGTTACACCACCCGCTGATAAACATAGACCTCGCTTTCCGTCTCCAAACATCCATTGTTGACCGTTGCAATCTCGAATCGACATAGTTGTTTGTTTGTTTAGGAATCGACAAAGTGCGCCAATGGTTGAACCTTCTAGTGTTGACATATCCGTAACCCCTCTCAATTTGAATTTGAGGTTTTGGATTAAGTAATTAGCTCCTTTTTCGCCTCCTAGTGATGAGGTCCATTCAATTGTATCAATCTGCGCTGAAATTGTATTCCATAAAATACCATCCACTAATTGAGGTGCAAAACGCAAGCGTTTCCCATTTGGGTTGTAGGTGTCTAATATTGCCGTTCCAAATCTTTCAATCTTACACGTAGGTACAAAGCAGATTTCACAACTAAAGCCTGGTAAGATTTCAGTATCACAATCAATAAACACGTCAACCTCTTCGTCGTCGCAACAAGAAAAAAGCATACGACCATGTTTCAAAAAATCATTGTGCGCTTTTGCGACTTTTTGCATTGCCAATTCTGGCAAGTTGAATGCAGGATGTACAAGGGCAACGCCTAGACTCAAGACACTCAACATCAATATTGTTAAAATCATTTTGTTGTTTTTTTGGCTTGTTAAAATTTACTTTTTCTTAGTGCCTGAGTCAACTCGTTTGATAATTCTTGTACCACTTTCAACGAGTGCCTGAGCAATGTTCTCATATCCTTCGTTTAAGTTGCCTTTTCCGTCTACCATGTCGGATACGTGAATTGTTTTTCGGCTGCCTGGTGTCGGGTCGAAAAACTGTTTCGAGGTAATCTCAAAGGTTGCCTCTTCTGTATTGCCTTCGTCGTCTGTCTCAATAGTAAATTTAAATTGTGTGTTGCTTGGGGCGACTTTCTTGGCGGTTACTTCTGGCTTTTTGGTTTTGTCACCGCAACCC
>JAHDIA010000002.1:8683-43588 GCA_020631035.1 Chitinophagales bacterium
CTTACAGCCTTTTTTTACCTTTTCGGTGTTTTTCTTAACCTCCAAGGTTAATGCAGCGACTTGTTTCTCAAGTGCGGCGATACGTTCTTCAGCGGCGGTTTGAACTTCGTTTTCTTTGCCGCTTTTTGTATTATCTGACATTTGGATTTAAATTTTGATTTTGGAAATAAGAGAAGAACTTTAAATTTAAAGTCCCTCTCTTTTGCTTTTCATTGTTGGGAATTTATGCGGCTAAGTCTACGGCTGGGATGTCAAAGTTATTACTCGCATTTAATCCCAATTGATCCAAAGTTGGAATTTGGTCGTTGACCAATACTAAACGTTTGTCTGGACAAGCATAACCAATGCCGCCTTTGCGGTCGTGGAAAATGCAAAGCTTTCTTTTGTTGCGCTCAACCCAAAGGTTGTTCATGTCGCTTTCCATATCTGCTAGGTTGTAGATATTGTCTTTTGATGTTACAATAATGGCATCACTATCGCCAAAGCTCACCAAGGGGCAAATCTGCATATTTACACCAGGGATAAAAATTGGCTCATTTATAATTGGTGTACGGTGACGGGCAACCCAATCAACACCACAAACACCTCTTTCGAGTAAAGCATCTAACAACATAAAATACACCTTGCAAGAAACCAAAGCTAAATTGAATTTCGTCTTTTTGGTTGGGTGTACTCTGTCTCTAAACATTTTCATCATATCCCAAATGTTTTCCTTTGTTGGAACTCCTGTTGGGATTTCACAAAAATGCTCGGCATCAATGTGCTTACGAGTTTGGGCAAACAATCCATCCATTACATTAAAAGGCGAAGATGTTGCGGCGGGATCGTCATCGTATAGTCCCCAAATAGCTGAAATGTTTGAGTAATCAACTTCCGCCTGTTGCAACATTTCAGAAATTTCAAATTCTGCGATACCGAAATCATAAGGATTTGTACCATTTTGGTAAAATTGAGCTGCAAAGGTGTTTTGTTCATGTTCGCCTGGACAAATCTCACAATCCGCTTTCATTTTGCGAATAAATAAATGATGCGGTGCAATCTTAAAATCACACATTGGATTCCAGTCACACGACCATTTTTGTAAGACATGCCCCATTTTGGTATACGTCATTTCTAAAAAAGTCTTGACGTTGGGCATTAGGGTTGTGAACTTCATTAGCTCACTTTCGACTCTACACTTTCGGACCATTTGTGGTCCTTTGGTGTAGATACAAGCTCCCGACTTATTGGCTAAGTCTTTCAGCTCGGTCTGTATACTATAGTGTTGTAGCATTCGGCTATATTTTCGATGTTAAACTTGCTGTGGGTAGATTTGCCGAATGTTTATTTTATGAAGCTTAGGTTTTAAACTTCTGCTTTTGGTTCCTGAGCTTTTTGAGTATCTAAATGACGCTTGTATTGGGCGTCAATGCTGTTGTTCGTTTTGCTGTTTTGGACCTTTTGCGCTTCTGCCCATTGCTCCAAACTGTCAAATCCTTGAGCTAAATTCAAAACCGTTGGATCAATGGCGGACTCAGCATTCCCGACGGCAACCTTTTGATTTGCCAATTGGGTTTGTAAATCTTTGTTGGCTTGTGTTAATTGTGCGATGGTTTGGTCGCTTTCCTTTTTTTGTTCTGCAAATTGTGTTTGCATTTGTGCCATTTGGGTTTGTAGGTTGCCCCATACCGTTGCAAACTGTTCTGATCCTGCTGCTGATGTCGTTGGTGGAGCCACTTGGGGCGGTGCTGGTGGAGTTTCCACTGGCGGCGTAATTGCTGGTCGTGTCGTTTCGTCGCTCTTACTAGAGAACAGACTTTTAAATTTATCAAAGAGCGTTTTTTCCTCTTTGGTGACTTCAATTGTTTGTGTTTGAGGTGTATCTGGCATTATATTAAAATTAAATTTACTTGAGAAATAGGCTTCGGTGTCTTCTTTCGAAAACAACGAAGTCGTTGCGGCGGGATCGTCAACAAAGTCGTTCGATAATAGTTTTTCTATTGTTGCGAATGTTTTTCGCTCCCAACTCCAATTCGGGTTCCGTACATAGGTGTTTTCGACTTTGATTCGATAGGACTGTTTGTTCCCGTCGTCGTCGTATTGGTATGGTATCCCGTGTTCAAATGCGATTGAAATCCCAAACATGTCGGGATTGTTTTTTGACATTTGGATTGTATAGTTTAGCTTTTCTTTGTTGGCACTTTGTCCGACCTCCATGTCGAGATGAATGTCGGCAGTCACATAACCTTGATGGACTTTGTAATTTTTTGAACGACCTGCAAATTGCCCGTAAGTGCCTAAGCTTCTGTACTGGTGATCGTAGCGAACTTTGATACCATTGGGCGCACTATTGCCCAATTGAGCAACCTTATTGAGGAACTCTTGTTCGACATTGACAAAGTGCCCCTTTGCCTCGCCTACCTCTACAATTTTGACATTGTATAGGATGCCTTTTTCCTCGTCTACTCGAATAATTCGAGAGGTGACGGGCGGCGAATTGAATTGTTGTATTGTTTGTGTTTGTGGCATTGAGTACAATTATTCAGCGCAAAAGAATTCGATTAATATGTCATCCTTGAGTTGGATATTGTGAGTTGTACCCTCAAACTCCAATTCGAGGATTGCTTCTGATTCAAAAAACAAATAACTCAAGGGGTTGATACTGCTGGTTGAACTATAATCAAATGGACCTTCGGTTGTAATAGGAGAAAAAACAGGTATATAAGGAATAGGGACGCCATTCACACTTGGGGTATAATTTGTAATAGTTGAACTAAGGGCATTTGCGACTTGGTTGGTAATTGTTGATTCAACATTAAGGTCACAAACTCGCCCAAATACAAATGAGGGGAATTCATTCCAATTAAATGTGTTTGTTATTAACATTTCACCAGTACCCAAAATATCGGGATATATTACAGCATCTATTTCGACAACATCACCGTTATTGGTGTATATATCGCCCTTCAAGATATATGGAGTATTAGGAGGTGTAATAAGTCCAATTCCTGTAACAACACCCGATTGTGTTGTCGCATCAACAGTTTTTTGTAATACATTTCCATTCAGGTCGCATAACTGTATGACTGTTGAATCTACGATTGTAATTGTAGCGGGAATAACACCAACAGTAACACTATAATTAAGTATACCATCCGCTTCGTCATAAGAGGCAGCAATTGAGGGACTTAATCCATATTCAACCTGAACCCTAAGCGGTTCGTCAGGGCAACAGCTCAACGGCTGAGGACAAACGACCTCTAACCAAAACACTGTCTCACCACATAAATCGGTAATTATAGTGAACTCATATATACCAACGTCATTGGCGGCTGGAATAACTACAATTAAGCCACTCGGACTGACTTCTATAGGGCTGCACTCGCCTAATTCATTACAAAAACCAGCTTTAATGATCTCGGTTTGGAGTCCATTACAATCGGCGATTCCTATGTAATATTCAAGATCACATTGTAATTGAAAGGTATCATTGTTTGCAACCAAGGTATCATTACCATTCAAATGATCCAATACAAAAGGCATACAGCTTGTACAAGCTGTTGTATCTATACAAACACCCGCCTCGCAAATTGAATCTATACCACAAACAACAGTGTCACACGGGAGCAAACATTCACCTATTAGGCAAAATTCACCCTCAGCACAAACAACAGTATCACAAGGGTCAACACAAGCACCATCCACACAAATCGAATCATTAGTGCAAACAAGTGCCTCACAAGGATCAACAAAGTCAATACTGAACACACACTTTTTACCGTGACAATTCATTGTCGTAATGTAGTATTCGACAACCAAATCGTCACCAAATTCGATACCGCCATCGCCATTGGCGACAAATACCGAGTCGCCTAGCTCCGTCATACTTACCGTATGAATTGCGTCGGCAAAATCGCCCGCACCACTGTACAAATTGATAGTCGTTTGGATAAAACCATCAGTAACTGGTACCGAATCTAAATTGTAAAAAATGATAGTGTCGGGAATGCCACCAGTGTCGGGAACTTCTACAATGCCCGCCCCTACTCCGTCGAAATCACATTCGGGAATTGAGAAGGGAAGGTCACAGCTCAACGAGTCACAAGAAAAGTTAAAGCACCCCCCGCAGGTGTGCCATGTTGGTTGGGCTTGTGTTGTTGTTTCTTGAGCCGTGACCTTAATGCCCAAAAGAGCAAACAATAAAATTGCTATGATGTATTTATAGGTGTGTCGTGTCATTTCTTCAAATTATGACACAAGTATAAATCACAAGGGAATTGAAAAAAACGACAATTTATTTTTTATTGATTCGGCGGTTTGGTTGAGGGCCTTTGTATCGCTCCCAAATTTTTTGGGATGTTTTCAAAGGGAGTATGTCTTCGTCAATGTCATATAGATCATAAAAGCCGAATATTGCTTCGTCAACTGAGTAGCGTTTACCTTCTCTTTTTTCTTGGCTGGTAATCGCCCGAATATGAGCGCACAGTTCGGCACAAAATAAATCATACATCCATTTTTCAATTGACTTTACAAAGGAGGGGTTTTCTCGCCAAACGTTGTATTGTTTTACAGACACACACAAGCAAAGACTGTCGCTTCTTTGTAGGATTTTTTGATTGTTCGTAACAATCAAATCAAAGTCTCGAATGTAGTTCGGGACAAACTGTAAAGCGGTTGAAATACTCGTCCGTTTTCGTACTTCTATTTGTTTGCCGAATCGTCCTTGTAAGTATGCTTTGAGGTAGGGTTTGACTTCAAAATATATTTTGTGTGTCAAATTTGTCACGGTTTTTGAGTCATTCATATAAGAAAAATAAATCTTATTTATTTAACTATTTGAAAACACAAAAATTATACAAATGAACCTACGAAACGGAATCTTATTAATAGCTTTGATTACGGCCGCAATTGGTTTGATTGAAGTAAACAACCGAGCGAGCGAGCGAGCGGCCAAAATAGAGGAACGCTTCAAAGCTGCCGTAATCGCTGCCGCCCCCACTGGACAACTCGAATACTTTGCTTTTCCCAATAGCGAGGACTATTCCAATATACCACAAGATCCCAAAAACCCAATCAACAAACCAAAGGTCGAACTCGGTCGAATTATCATTCAATCGAAATATACAGGTATCAAACCAATGAACAACGCTGGTTACGGCTTGTACAATTGTGTGATTTGCCACCACGACGGCCACGGTTTCACCAACCCAACAGATGTTCCATTGGGAGACGGCGGCATCATTTTTGGCGATACTGTTGTCCGTAATCCCTACTATACAGAGGACTCACTTTGCGACCTGTCAACCCTCAAGGCTTCGACTTTTCTTAACATCGCATATTCGGACCTTGTGTTGTGGTCGGGAATGCTAGGATACGAGGGCGCAAATTCGGGCATTGACTTTGACCAATTGGCTCATTTTGAGCATCCTAAGCAGTTGAACGACCTTGAGTTCAAAGGTCCAGAACTTCAGGCATTCGGGGCGGGTGTAATGGCTCACCGATTTATATTTGATCCTACGGACGAGCTGACAAAGGACTCATATATCGGTAAGCTGTTTTATCTTGCTTTTCCCAACGACCCCCACCCTATCAATGACATTAATGCAGGTCTAGCAATTGCCGCTTTTGAGCGAACCGTATTGGCAAACGAAGCACCTTTCCAAAAATGGCTCGCTGGTGATAAGAATGCCTTATCTGAAACCGATAAGCGAAACGGGCTTCATTTCTTCAAATCTTGTGCGACTTCGGGTTGCCACAATTCGCCCGCTTTTGGGAACGATAGCGAATTTCACAATTTCGATTTTCCGAATATGTGGGATTGTTACGATCTCGTAGAATACGACGAAGCTGCCGCAAATGGTCGCTTTATTGTGACGGGCGACTCGTCCGATATTGGCAAATACAAAGTACCTCAATTGTATAATGTAAGTGACCATGAGTGCTGGGGGCATTCGTGTTGTTACGACGATATGGATGCCATTGTACAGGCACACAATTATAACCTAGAATTTTCATATTTGAAAAAATGTAACAACTTTGTAACAGTCGCTTTACGTGATCCAAACCTCAGCCGTTACACCAAAACACAAGGCGAAAAAACAGACGCTGAACTACTGTTACACTAGCTGTTACCACTGCTGTTTTTTTGAGTGTTACTTCTACTGTTACAAGTTGTTACCAAAACCGTTGGTAACGCTTTTGGTAACAGCAAAAAACCCCTGTTATCACTAAGGATAACAGGGGTTTTGTGTAACAGCAATAGGGGAGTGTTACTCCCGTGTAACACTATGTCGTTTTTGCTGTTTTTGGAAGTGTTTCAACTTCGGTGTATGGCTGGTATCTTTTGTTTTCAAATGCCATTTGTAACAGTAATACTACTTGTTCATTATCGTCTATCATTTTCTGACTTGCATCCATTATTTTCTTGACTTGATCGTCCCATACTTCAACAGCGACATTCTCTACATCAACAGGTAATTCGTCATCTATAGGTCTTAAATATGTTTCTCGAAAATGATATAATTTCAAGCTATTTTCTTTGAAAATATTCAGACATTGCTCTACGTGGTCACGCCAAAAATGAGCAGTATTGACGGTTCCGAATTTTTCGTTTGCATTTGTAACTTGAGGGCTTATATTTATTAATTTCATCTTTTTACGTTTTTGAAGGGTTAAGAAAGTCTTATTTGTTTTTGTTTTTCTTCTTAGTCTTGGTTTTCTTCTTAGGCTTGCTTTTTGATTTCGCCTTGGTCTTAGGCTTTTCCGAATCTACAGGAGCAGGCTTAACAGATGAATTTGGTGTTACTATATCAATATAGTTTGTTTGTGCATCTATAGCCCATTGTATGGCCTTGAAAACTTGAATCAAGGTCGCTAATTGACCTATTTGGTATTTTCGGGTATAGTAACACTTATCTGAAAAATAAATATTCTTTATTTTCCAAAAAAGAAACAAAGCAAAATCCTTACAATAATTTTTCCCATACATATCAATGAGGTTCTCGTGTATACTTTTGTCACACAAAAAAGGGGGGTATGTAGGTCCGTTGTATAGACCGAAAGTTGATATGTTAGTGTTCAATATTTCCCCATATCCTAAGTCAAATTTATGTATCAATATCATTAGTTGTGATATACACAACAAATAATGATTTTCGGCACATACTTCTAAATGTGGAATATCACGAGAATCATTGTCGAAATGCAACATGTTGATTACATTTTGAATGTCGGCAAGATAGTTGTCATTCAAAAATCCTTTGACATTTTTTTTGATCTTATACGTGAGATTAAACGTTTTTTCTCTGTCGAGAATGGAAATTCCTAATTCTTTTAGGGATTTGGTGAGAACAGGGGGCGACATTGCCCACTTTTTTAGATCATTTCTTTTGCTCATTTTATGAAAGTTGAAGTTAAAAAATAGCCTAGCATGTAGGCTTAGTTCAGTTTGAGCAAAAGAACTGTGATTTCAACCTTGTACGAAAACAAGGAAAGAACTCAACCTAACACACTAGACCATATCTTCAAATCATAAAGATATAATCAAATTCAATATTTAAAGTAAGAAAATTTCGACACAAAGTACGAAATCAACTTATTCTTTTGCTCAATACAAAGATAGTTAATAAAATGATAACAATCAATATTTAAACTGAAAAACGACCAATAAAATTGATTTTTTTGGGAGCAAATGGGGTATACTTCGTCGCTACTTGTGTACCCGCTATCCGCCATACATGGTATGTGCTTCTATCGGGGCTATTTTAGGGCGCACACTCACAAAAAACAGAAAGTCGGCTAATCAATAGCCGACTTTCCAAGCTTATAACAGTCATTCAAATTTGAGGAACAATGATTCAAATTTGAATTTCAAATATACAAAACATTTCTCAACTTATATAAATGCAGACACAAAAAAACCAGCCGAAACTGGTGTTTCGCCTGGCGCATTTTGTTAGGCCGAAGCCATCTATATCTAATGTAAAGATACGAAAAAAGCCCCAAAAGAGTTCCCTTTGAGGCTTTTATAATGAGCTTTTTCGGCTCGGAATTCACTAAACCAAAACTATTATGAATAAAACTTAATACACAAAAAGTATTGCAAATACTATGCCTAAGTTTTCTTATTTGAAAGAATTATATTAAGTTTCAATTCTTCAAACTCCTAAGCAATAGTTTATTTTTAGCCTTAGAGCATATAGTTTCATTCAAAGAAAAAAAAGAAGGGCTTGGACCATCATTGTATTCAACACCATCCCAAATCCCTCGTGAATCTTTATACATGATAAGATAGTCTTGAGGGTCGATATTTTCGTCTATTCTAATATCATATAACACCGACCACATATCATTTGTAACTGATTTGTAACCACCAAGGTCTTGAATCATTATTATACTACCCTCAATAGAATAAGTATAATTAGAACGATTAGCAAAAATGTTCAACTGGGCATCATTTTTTGATTTTAAGTTCTTTTGTTTTATACGGCAAACTGGACCGATTCCATGTTCCATTGAAACTGGGTTACTTAGTCTCTTACCGCAAATAGAACATTGATAATGTTTTAAGTTATTCATGAAAAAGTATATTAAAGGTTAAAAAAGCGTCGGATGAGCGGGCGGTTGCACGCTTGTACGAAGCCCAAAGCATGCGCTGGCTAACCAGTACAAGCGTCGCCACATTTTAAAGGTTTAAAAATTATATATCTAAAGGATCAAATTCATAAGAAAAAAAATCTCTTAGCTCAGATATAGCCGAATTATTATTCATCATTAGCAAATGAGATATGCATCGAATTACTTTTGATAACAGGTATAGGCAAATACCAACAATATAAGCGATTAAGTATAGAGGTATTAATAATGTTAATATTTTTTTTTGCATAAAAAAAGTTTAAAAAGCGTCGGACGAGCGGGCGGTTGAACGCTTGTACGAAGCCCAAAGCATGCGCTGGCTAACCAGTACAAGCGTCGCCACATTTTAAAGGTTTAAAAATTATATATCTAAAGGATCAAATTCATAAGAAAAAAAATCTCTTAGCTCAGATATAGCCGAATTATTATTCATCATTAGCAAATGAGATATGCATCGAATTACTTTTGATAACAGGTATAGGCAAATACCAACAATATAAGCGATTAAGTATAGAGGTATTAATAATGTTAATATTTTTTTTTGCATAAAAAAAGTTTAAAAAGCGTCGGACGAGCGGGCGGTTGAACGCTTGTACGAAGCCCAAAGCATGCGCTGGCTAACCAGTACAAGCGTCGCCACTACCCAAAGCCGATGCAAATAAAAAATTATAATTGGTTAAAAATATTACCAGGTTTCGGAATGGTCTTTTTGGCTTCAGGAAATTGCTTATTGAGGTATCTCAATATATCCGTTAGCGCATACCATTGTTTAGTGGCTTTTTTCCTTGTTAGTTGTTTGGTCCCAATTAGGCGAGGGTATACTTTTTTTCTCATAGAGAGTTCTCTCTCAATTTCCTCAATCCATGTTTTAGGTCGGGTTTTATATTCTTGCTGGTTAAAATCGTTCATGGTTGTTAGTTTAAAGGGTAAAGAAATGTATCGTAAATATTGAAGTCCTCAGCGTCGGCAACGAGCACACCAAATGCGGTAATGTGAAGCCCTGGAAAAGTTTTCGCAAGATTGGCGGCAATGGTATTGGTTTGTATTGGACATTGACTTGCACCAATGAGCGTATTGTCCGCCCAAATCTCATATTTTGGGTTTAGGCTGACAATTTGGCGGTTTTGGTTTTTTGTTGATAGGGGCAATGTTGCGGTCATTTTAGTAGATTTTGGTGGAAAAATTGGTTTTTTTAAAAAAATGGTGTCTTATACTTTGAATATGTCGAAAACTACAACTACATAACTACAAATGTAAAAAAAACACTTAAAACGTTGATAATCAATGATTATGCTATGTAGTTCTTATGTAGTTGTGTGTAGTTGTAACAACTACGTGTAGTTGCTACAACTACGTTAGAACTACATAAGAACTACATACTATTTATGGTTTAAGTTGTTGATAATTAGATGTTTATGTTTTTTTACTAATTTTTGTAGTTGTGTAGTTGTAGTTTTTATGGTTTTTTTTGAAACGGTATTTGTTTTTGTTGGTTTTTGGAATCTTTGATAAATGCTTGGAACCTAGCTGCCAAATCTTCATTCTCGTTTTTAAGCTGTGCAATTATATCTTCATAGTCTGGCTTTTGTCCGAAATCCTCAATATGAGCTTTTGGAGCTAAGTCGATGCCTCGTTCTTGTAATTTGCCATAGTCGTAAACATATGCCGTCGTGGGTTTTCCTGTACCGAATCGGGTTTGGTGGTTGGCTGCGAGAAATGCTTCGTCATTTTTGAGGTAATGGCGTAAAGACTTGTCATCTAAGGCACCCGCTCCGAACATTGATTTGTATCTTGGTCCGTATTGAGGAAATATATTGGTGAATTTGAATTTTAGTAAGGTCTTTGCTTCGCCCTCCCAATCAGCCTCGACAATCTTATAATCGTATGGTGTTTCTAATGTATTGTTTTTGTCTTTGACTGCTGATTCAAAACATAACCAGAAGCGACCAAGATCAATGGAGCCTCCAAAGTCCTTTTGTTGTAAGCTCAGTATTTCTATTGTGAACTTTTGTAGTTTTTCATATGTAAAAGGAAATGCTAGATAAGGCGATAATACATTGTACATTGACAATAACATACACAGATAATCGGATGTACGGGATTTTAGTATCCCGTCCTCTACGAGTTTGATGTGTTTTTCCTGTTCTTTTCTGAACTCTTTACGGAACAATTGTTGGACTGCTGGACGATATTTGAGCACCTGAGCGAGTAAGTGGACAATTCCATCGGTTTCGTAGTCTCTCATTTTGTTGAATGCGCTTTTATTAAATTCCCGTTTGTTAAATCGCAATATGATAAACCTTGTATAAAGGTCCTCGTGTATTGTTGGAAGCTGTGTTCCACAAACCAACACCTGAGAACGCATCGGAAATACGACGGTACGGTTGTTGTTTGAATAGGCTTTATTTCTGTTTGGGTTTCGGTTGTAAGTTGCTCGTAATAGTCCTGTGTGTCGTTTTTGCTCGGCTGTAATGTTTTTATATTCGTCAAGCAATAGCGTAGCGTCGCAAAACTTGGACATTGTGGCATTTATTCCCTTTGGTGTAGAATCACCACATAAATCAATGGGGAATTGACGTTCCCCAAACCAGGATAACATTGATTTAGCCATTTGGGTTTTACCCGTTTCAGGTTGTCCATAACTGAACAGCATCGGCATTGACTCATTTAGCGATTTGAATACCTCCGTTGAGTGAACCAAACACATAAGATACATGAGTCCTATCATTCCATTATTTTGATAATTGGTAAGGAACAGCTGAGTATATTCCTCAAAACTAACATCGGTCGATATGTATCTGAATTTACGTTCATCAACGACCATGTTTTTATCCACGGATTTACTGAAATATGGTAAGTATAGATAGGTTTTGTTTTGAATCTTGACGATGTTTTTTTGTTCGTCTACTGGGTGAAAAACACCATCTTTGATAATACCGTTTGACATTATATACGCCTGGTGTTCTTCGTTCCATCCAAGGAAATTGGGTTCGATGCAAAATTTTTCTTTCTCGAAAAGTTTTGCCTTTATTTTGCCGAGGTCTGAGTCGGACCCCATAAAACGAAAATTCCCCATTCCCTCTAATACTCTTTTGAACTTTGACAAGTTGATCATGTCCTCGATAGCGAACTCGACTTGTTTGCGGACACCTGCATCGTTGACAATTTCCATTACTCTTTTTTGATCCTGTATAAACATATCGGGTATAAGAATAAAATTTGATTTTGCCGAACCTGAGTAAGTTGCTGAAGACGTAAAAAAGTATTTGTTTGCTTCCTCATAGAAACCATAGTTCTCTATATCGAACCTTTGTTGGTCGGTTCGCTTTATTTTCCCCGTTCGTTCGGCTTCGAGTTTTTCGTCGATTATTTTTTTTACGGCTTTTGTAAGGTCTGCTTTGTTGAACTTGAATTCTGTACAAATCTCTTTTGTTAACTTCTGTCGAATATTTTCGGCTTCAATACTCGATAGCAATAGGGCAACATAAGACTCTAATTGTAATAGTGCAAAAGTGTCTTTGTCTTCTGGATAGGCTTCAGATACCAGGTAATTGATTCCTAGTTGGGAGCTGTTCAACACTTCTAACATTGCCAATTGTTCCCGTAATTGATTCCTAGATTCAATGAAGTTTATAAACTGCTTTTGTTTCCATTGACTGTACTTTGGATAAGTTGATTTCGTATATAATAAATCAGCGGGGTCTTTGCCCTCAGCTATGATACATATTTGTACATTCAATTGGTTACGGATACCAATTTCGATGGCTTTTTTGGCTGCTTTGCGTCCCGCTTCGTCGCCATCAAAAATAAACACCACATTGGGCGTATATCGGGCAATGATTTGGGCGTGTTGCTCGGTAAAGGCGGTACCACAAGTGGCAATCGTGTTGATCCAACTTTCTTGGTACATAAGGTCGGCATCTGTATAGCCCTCGACGACATATACTTTGTTATGTTTTTTGATGGCTTTCTTTGCTCGATGTAGCCCATACAAAGTCCTCTTTTTCTCAAATATTTCGGAATCAGTGCTATTGATGTATTTGGGGTTTTCCCTTGTGGTTTTATCCAACGTTCTTGCACCAAATGCAACTATGTCACCTTTGGTATTGTGTATTGGGAATGTAATACGGTTTGACCAAATGTCGTCTTTGTTTTTCCCTTCCCAATATCCGATCCCTAGTTCGGCAATTGTTGCGGGTGTATAGCCTCGTTTGCTGAGGTACTCCAGCGCATCGGGGCGGCTCGCCATTGCGGCGAGTGCCTTTTGTTGCGAATCTTGTATTTTCTGTTTGAGCTTGCTGGTTCGGTCTTCTTTCTCTATTCGTTGCTGTTTGGTGGTATCGTCTTCATCTTCGTACTTAATGGTAATGTTGAAGTGTTCAGCAATCCACTTTACAGCCTCATAATAGGAAAGTTGTTTCTCGTCCATTACCAAGGACGCCACATTCCAGGTTTTGCCGCAAGAACCAAAGCAATGTACTGTATTGGAATTTTCATAATAGTGCATTGATGGTGTCTTCTCTTCATGGAAAAGACAACAACATTTATTCTTTTTTATATAGTCAGAACCTCGAAAATGCTCTATGATTTGAGATATGTCGGCATACTCCAGTATTTCCTGGACATTAGATATATAAGCCATTATGTATATGGTATAAGAGGGTTAAAATATAGTTTGGAAAACTAAAGGCGGGTTCGATATAGATGGCTTGACCGCTTTTAGGTTCCTTTAAGTTGTTTTAAGCGATTTTTTAGGCGGTTGCTTCGACCGCTACAGGCATTAATTTACTTTCAAATTCGTGTGTAAAGCTTTCTTTTAAACTTTGCGAATTTGAAAAAAGTATGATTTTGCATTTTTGCAAGAATGTATAAACCTTTTCATTCTTTCTAGTTTTGGTGTCTATCATATATAAATATTCTGGTGTCAGTCCGATTGTGCCTCGTTGACTTACATATCCCAATTCTTTAGAAATCTTTGCAATGATTTGATAATGTTCTCGCTGTAGCTGTTTTTTTTGCAATTTTTCTTTATTCATCGTTTCAAATTTTTAAAAAATTAAGTAATTTGTTTTCAAATTTATAACAGTTATTTCAAATTTGAAAATTATGAACAAAAAAAATTCAAATAAGAAGCTTGATAATACCTATGTTTTAGGATTTATTGAGCGTTTTAACACCTTACGAGAAGACATCGAAATGTCTGACACTCAATTCGCTACGCTTGCCGAAACGAGTGGCGCATCATATTCAAAATTTTTTAAGACAAAAGACAGTGATTTAGGACTTTCTCGCTTTGTCAAAATGGTAAACAATGATCTTTTGGTCGATTGGGACCTTAATCATTTGCTGAGGGGTGGGGGTGATCCTTATATCTCAAATATGGGGAACAATCGCATTGTGAGGCTTGAGGAAAAGGTCGCACATCTTGAGGAAAAAGTCAGCTTATTAATACAGAGCAATACAGGCAAAAAGTAAGGTCGTGCGACAATCTGCGACAATTGTCAAAAATTCAGATATGTATTTATCTGCTTAGAAACAACTTACTTAACGACTGGCTAAGGTCTTGCGACCATTTGCGACACAAATATGATAATGTTAGTTTTGTAAACCCCTGTATCACAGGTGTTTTAATTTGGGATTTCGGTATGTTTCAAGTCCTGCTCCCGCAATTTTTTACAATATAACTCGTTGATTATCAACGAGTTATATTTGTTTTTAGGGCCTCTGCGACAAGTCCTGCGACAAAAACAAATTAACATTATTCTCTATTTGTTGGCGAAAAGCTGGGAAATTTTGAATAATGAAAAAAAAATTTTTTCCTGCCGAATTGAAAATACCTTCTAAGGTTAGCAAGGATCAACGGTATTACCTTGCGTACAAAATTCTGAATAACAAGTCGGGCAAATATGAGCGTTTCCGTGATTATGTTTCACGGGTTGATTTTGTGACGGATAAGGAGCAATTGACCGAAGCTAAGAGATTGCAAAAGGAAATCAATTTGACGCTCGAAGCGGGTACACATGTTCGTTTGGGCGGTAAACGAATGCTTACGAAAATGGAAACGGCTTTCGAGACGATTTGGGAGGTGTGGCAACAGCGGATTAAAAGGCGGACGATTAATACATATAATACGATGTTTCGTTTTTTCTTTAGCTATTGTAAAGAGCAGTTCTCACCAAATTTGACCTTTGCCAACTTTACTCGTGAGATGGCGTCGGGTTATGCGGACTATGTGGAAATTAAGAAGCATAAGCCCAAAACAGTCTTGAATCATGTTTCGCTTATTCATACACTTTTTGCTAAGTTGCAAAAACGGGGGTTTGTGAAAATGAATCCTTTTGATAACCTTGATTTACCCAGCGATAAAGTAAAGCGGATACGATATGTTGAGGCTGAGGACCGAAATATGATATTTAAGTGGTTGAAAGAAAATGATCCCGATTGTTATTTGTATTGTTTGTGTATTTACTATTTGTTGGCTCGTCCTGTTGAGTTGATTAATGTACAAATACGGGACATTAATTTTAAGGAACAAAAAATCCGTTTTTCTCATAAGAATGTAAAGAATGATATAGATAAGTATACTCGTATACCCGATGTTCTCATGCCTGTATTTTTGGATAAGCAATTAGACAAATACAATGCGAATTGTTATTTGTTTACGAAAGGTTTTCGGGTGGGTGCTGAAGCTTGGAAGTATACGAGTAGACCAGGGGACGTCATAAGGAAATATAGAAACCTGAACAACTGGAAAAGTGACTTTGTTGCATATGACTTGAAACCGACGGGTATACAAGACTATCTCGTCGCTGGTGTCCCAGTTGACCAGGTGCAACTACAGGCGGGTATCACTTGGGAGGAAATGGCAACTTATTTGGAATTGAAAAAAATGCGGATGCCTGGTTTGGAATTGATGAAAAAGGCACCTGAGTTGGTTATGGAAACGAAGTGGAAAAACAATATAAGAGTTAAGGCGGTATTTGATCAGTATTTGAATTTGGATGCAGACGAGCGAGAAATGTTTGATAAGGCGGTTTATAATTTGAAAAGGCAAAAAAATACAACTACATAACTACAAAGGTGTGTTTTGTGTATAAGTGTTTGATTTTCAAAATAATAATTTGTAGTTCTGGTGTAGTTTCTTGTAGTTGTTGTAGTTAGATTTAAAATATTCTTGTAGCAAAAATTGCATTTTTGCTACAAACGATATATCTTTGAAGTATGTTAGCGATATTGCTGGCTTAACATTTACAATTTTATAAGATGAAAAAGTTTTTTTTTATTAAAAATGATTATCGAATACATTTTCAATCAAATCAAGAGGAATTAGAAATAATTCCTGGAAGATTTGATAATTATTATAAAGCTTATTGGAATGGCAAATGGATTGCCGAATCAATGAAAAATGAAAATGGAAATTTAGAGTCTTTTCATAAAAAAGATGAAATATTAATACAAGAAATAAATCTAGAGTTAAAACCCCAATATGATAAAATCTTTTATTGGAAAGATGGGAGTGAATTACATAGTGTTTTTATAGACAATAATGATAAATATTTATTTGGCGATGTTGTCGCCAATCATGTAAAAAATGGTGGTTGGTCTGGATATATATCAAGGTGCGAACACAAAACAACAGATAACAATTATTGTGAGGGTGAGCTTTGCCCTTTAGATAGAAAAGATGTGGAAAATATCTTCAAATGGGATGAATTAGAAACAGGTATAGTTAGTATGAATGAATTTTTAGAAATGACAAAACCACCACACATTCCATATACTATATGGTTTGGTAGTGTTGAATATCATACTTTTTGGAAAACTAATTATAAATAATAAAGGAAATCCACCCGCAAACATTGGGGGTTTGTGGGTGGATTCAATTTTATAAGATATGGCAAATTTAAGAAAATTAAAAACATATAAAGAAGTTCATGAGTTTATTTCAGGGAATCGTGTTCTTATAGGTGAAATGTACTTGGACAAAGACATGTCGGCTCGGAATATTGCTGAGAATCAGAATATACATTTTACTCAAAATTTTGCTACTGTTTTGCTTCGGACTTTTGGTAAAAAAGGAGCTGGACATGGTGGAGCTAGGGTCGGAAGTGGAAACAAACTTGGTATTCGGTTTTGTGGTAGTTGTAGAAAAACACTAAGTAAAACCGAATTGAAAAAAAAGCAGTGTAAAAGCTGTAATTATGAAATACCAGCTAAAAAGAAAGTGAAATGAAGTTCCAGAAAAAGATATATGTGTATGGTGATACTGTTGTGTTGAACCTTCGGGAGTTTTGCGAGGAAAGGAATATGAGCTATAAAGCAGTAAGACAAGATTTGCGCCGAAAGGATGGAATTATTGAGGTTGAGGGGACTTATTTATATGGCGTCGATTTTTACTCGGTTTATATTGAGTATGCCGATTTGAATGGTGATAAACAAAAAATTTTTCTTGAGACGGTAGGATCTCAAATATTGTAAAAAAAATCCCTCGGTTTTGCCGAGGGATTTTTTTTATTCCAGTTTGGTACGATTAAAACTAGGTACAAAATTTACTACTCTATAACAATGTACTTTATTTCAATTCCAGTTTGGTACGATTAAAACATTTGATTTTGATTTTAACAACCCAGTGGGCAACTTATTTCAATTCCAGTTTGGTACGATTAAAACGGGCGGTTTTTAGGGCTTAGACAGTTAGTAAACATATTTCAATTCCAGTTTGGTACGATTAAAACTTAGAATTGACAAAGGGGGCAAAGATGGGTATACAATTTCAATTCCAGTTTGGTGCGATTAAAACCCGTGTGATTGGGTGGGGTGAAAGGTTGTACGCCCGATAGTAGTGGATAGCCCACAGCGAGGAACGAGGCGAGGACTAGCAACGGATAGCGGGGTGTTGCTTTCGGTGCAAAGATATAGCGTTCCGTCCAAATTTTTATAATTTTGTGGCTGGGCATTTTCTCCTTTCCTTTTATGGAATTCAATCGGTTGACGTTGGTTGTAGGGGAATTTGCCCCGTTTTTTTGTTGGTTGATTGCGGTTTGTTATATTTGTATTAACAATCGCTGACAATTGATTGTAAACCGTTAATGGATCGGCTAAATTCCATTGAATACATATTTTTGTAAGTATAAGATTTGGGGCATTTTCTCCTTTTCTCACTTTGGTTATGCCATTAGTGGGATACAACTGTTGTCAGCGATTGTAGGGGAATTTGCCCCGTTTTTTATTTTATTTACTCACTTAAATCAATCGCTGACACATGAACGATTTAAACTACCGAGTTGATCCCAGTATCTCGCAAGAGGTCAACCAATTGCAATTTTTTACGCTTGCTTATTTACAAGTTTCCTCGAAAATGTCTCGCAAAAAATGCGTTTACTGTGAGATACGTACAACTGAAGCGAATCGAACAGTTGACCATTTAATCCCGAAATGTCGGCTCACTTTGTTGAGTGAGCGACTCGTGACCGTGATAGGTCCATTGAACAAATATTGTTGTTGTCGAGCTTGTAATACTCTCAAGGGCGACATGAGCTTGAGGGAATTTTACGAGCTGGTAAAAGCGTCGAATTTGGAGCGTAAAAAGGCAATCTTACGCAACATTGGGAAATTGATCTATTTGGATTAGTCACCCCCTTTGTCCCCCTCTATAGGGGGAGGTTTTGAGCAAAAAAACCGCTTTGGAAGGTATTTTCCGAAGCGGTTTTTTTAGTGTTTTGCACCCCCTTTGTCCCCCTCAATAGGGGGTATTTTACTTACCAATATTTAATATGTAATTTATTGGAAATCAAATACCATTCGACACGATTTTACGAAAAAAGTTCGAGAGGTTTGTCTCGATGCTATCACGTGACCTATAGGTTTTTTAGGAATTTAGGAAAGTAAAATCGTCAATATATGACAGAGCTTACTATCCTAGCATTGTAGAATAATTTATACCGCTTAGTTTCAAATAACTTTTGTATGGATACCAAATGAGGTAATCAAATGCGTCTGGTAAGTGGGTTGCATATTCAGGATTTTCTTTGTCTCTTTCGCTTGACTTGTCTTTTTCATAGTTGTTTTTTACTGGTGTCATTTTCATTGCTCGGACTAGGTGTGGACATTCGTCCTCGTTTATTCGTATAATTGGAAAGTTGTCACGGTCTTCGGATAGTATTCGGTGTATGAGTCGGTATCTAGGTTCGTGGTTTGGTTGCTTTTTAGCTTTTGTTTCTTGTATTGGTGTCCAGCCTCGCTCATAAAATAATGTCCTGATATTATCAAATGTTAATTTTTGGTTGCCTCCTGATCTTCTATGGTTTCCTGTTACGTCTCCATATATATGTATCTGTTTGTACTTGTGGTCTTCGTAATAATCACAAACATCATCAACAACTTTATCAAGGTCGGCTCGCCAAAATTCTTTTAACACAATCATTTTCTTTGGTTTCTTTTGTGCAACTAAGCAACATTCAAAACCCGCATTGAAATCAAAGCTTATTGATAGGGGTTCGTCTGTTGCATAGTATGGATCACGATAATAGCCATCCACTTGGTACAAATGTCCATTGTCGAAACTTGGGTAATATGACTGTTGTGGTTTAGCATCAACAATGTTCATATACTCAAGGTCCCATATATGGCCTGGTGTCTCGCTCTTTAGTTCCTCTATGAATTCGATCCCAATAACTTTGGAGTTGTCGTAAATGGTTGCGGTATCGTAGTAGTATTTGTCGGGCTGTGCTTCGGCTTTTGTTTTGTAATCGTATACCCAATAACCTTTCTGTGTGTCGGGTGCGCTGGTAATTATTAAGAGGTTGCGGTGTAATGGGTTGTTTGGATAGTTGGCGAATGGTCCCGATAGGCGAGGGCGGACGGATGTTTGTAATACCTCGGCATTGATGAAGCCCGCCTCGTCAATGAACATCCAATCAGATGTACCACCCCTGGCCGCATTCTTTGAGTTCAAGCCGATTAACTGGATGCGTACACCATTGTAGAATGATATAACGTTTGTGTAATCGTTTGGCTCGTGGTGGGCGGTCATAAACCAGTGGGGCGGCTTTTGCCATTTCACATAATGCCCGACCTGTCCAGCCTTGCGTATCTCTTTGAATCCTAGTTTGTGCCATACCAGTTCCATCGAAGGTACTGAGGCGTTCTTGAGCTGGTTAATGTTTTGGGTAACAAAGTCACCATTTGAGCGGGGCATTGCGTCAATGAATTGCCCTGTCTTTAGTCCAGCAAAGAAGTTCTTACCAGTACGGCGAGCCATAACCAAACAAATTACTTTTGCTGTCGAGTGGTAGGCGTCGAACTGCTTTTGATTTAGGTCGAGCTGGTAATTATTGGGCTGTAATATCTTCGACATTTGGGGCGTTGTTGTTGGTTATTACAATGTGTTGGGGGCGTTGGAGCTGTTCGAGTATTTCTTGCATGTTGATACCGTCCTTATCGCCTTGGTTCTCCAGCTCTATTATGTATTTGCGTAGGGCAATGAGGTTGTTCGCCATTTTGGGGTATGGGTTTTCGGTGTAGTCCTCTTCAAATATTTGGTATAGGTGTTCGAGCTGTTCGATTTGTACAGCTCGGCGCATTGCTTCGGTTTGTTGTGGGTCGTAATGGAATAGTTTTTTTGTGGCTGCCAATAGCTTGAAATACATCGACTTTGTGATATTTAGCTCGTCGATTATCGCCTTTTGAACATCTTTGGTTTTCATCTCATAGCGGTCTTTTTGGAGTAGACCTCTATAGATTATTTGGTATTGTTCGAGGCGTTTTTTGTCGCTGCTGGTGAGCTGCTCATTTGTGAATGGGTGGGCGGGATTGAGGGCGCACTGGATGCGTTCAATTTGGTTTCGAGGCTCGAATGTTTCGAGCATTTCGACGGTGATTATTTCTTGTAGGTCGTTTGCATCTCTTAGCCTAAGTTTTCTCGATGGACTTCTTTTGGTTTTGGAGTCTTGCTTCGAGTTCTGTCCATTTTTGGATGGCTCGTTTGATTTTGTCGAGCTGTTGGGGTGTTTTGTTGGTTCCATCGTTGAGCTTTTTGGTATTGTTGGCGATGTTGTTTTGTGCCTTTTTGATTTCCTTCTTAATGCTTAATAAATCGGTGATTTGGTCTTTTGGCTTTTCTGGGAGTGATCCTTCTTTTTTGTAGTGGTTGCGCTTTGCTTTGATTTCGTCGAGCTGCTTGTTGAGGGCTTCGATTTCGAGCCACATTTGTTGGCGATCTTGGGTTGTTAGGCCTTTGTCTGCCAATTTGCCCGAAAGGATTTCCCGACGGTTGAAAGTTCCTTGTCGTTCTTTGGCGAGTTGGTCGAGAATGTAGTCGGTGCCGCTGTCATCAATGGCGGGGCGTGCTGCGATGGGAATGTCTTCGGTGGTTATTTCGGGCGGTGGTGCTTGGTGGATCTTGTCTCGCTGTTTGGGTTTGTATGGAACGTTTTCGGGTGCTGGTTTCCAAATGTGTTTAGGGCGTGCTTTTTTGCCTCCGATTTTACGGAGGTCTTTTTCCATCATAGACTTTTGCAAGCTTGATGGGCGTTTAGTGGTTTTCCAATGGGGCGGGATTTGCTTCTTTGCCTCTTTGAGTAGGGCGAGGCCTTTTGTCCAGTTTTTGCCCTGTTGCAACCAGACCGTTATTTTTTGTTTTAGGGTCATTTGTCGCAAGTCTAGGACATTTTACGACTAGAAAAAACGACAAAAAACTTGATAGCAATGTTGTAAATGCTTATATTTGAATTTTCAAATTTGAAATAAATTTAAACAAGAAATTAACCACTTATTTGCCGCCTCACCTTTTTGCGGCGATTATTCCAGTATTTTTTTAAATGTATATCATCATTAATCTTTTCGGCCTGGTGTTCACGACACCAGGCTTTTTTTATTTCCCCTTGTGGAGCTTCTGCAATTTCTTTGCTCGGTTGATGACTCCTTTGAGGCGGTTGTTTAGTTTAATGGCTTGTTGCAATGGGATAGCAAAAGAGTTCATACCATTGTCGGGTAATAGTTTTAAGATTATTGTGGAACCATCGTCTTTCACGAGTATTTTGTCGCCTGTGATTTCGAGTTGCTCACCTGTTAATAATTGCTTTTCTAAAGTTTGCAACTGTCCTTTTACAGCGAAAACATGTTCTTTTTCGGCATCGGTGAGCTGTGCTTCTTTGACTTCAGTTTTCATTTTGGAGATAAAAGTCAAAAGGCCATTTTGGGGCATTTTCAAGGCTTCTAATTTTTCAATTAGGCTTTTGTCTGTTTTGTCTGTCATTTTAATATTTTAATTATGAATTTATATCGTTTAAATGCTCATTTGGCTTAATTATTGCTTTCATATTTGAAAATAATTATTCAAATATGATTTTTGTTTTAGCTTGTTTTAATATACCTGAATTACCTAACTTTTTAGAAGGCGATGTAAATAATAAGAAAAAGAACAGAGGCGATAATGTTGGGCTTATGGAGGTTTTTGAGAATGAAGCCAGTTATTATATTCCAGGAATAGATTTTAATAGAGACGATATTTATAATATGTTTATAAACTCAGCTCGTCCACAACTATCTGACGAAATCAAAGAAGATAAATTCACTGTTAAAATGGATGTGGCCGAATATTATTTCCCAACCTGGTATCCAATATTAGACCAATTGAGAAAAGATTTCAATATTACATCCGTAGAAAGACAAGGTATACTGCTTTCTGGTCGAAGAACTGGCAAATCTTATTTTGATCAGCTTTTAGAAAAAACACTGGATGAATTAAAGGAAATTTTTTTTAGAGATTTACACGAAGGAAACAATTTATTTTTAAATCAAAATATAAATCCAATGGATAATTTACCCAAAGGTGTTTACAATATTAAACAAGGGGACACTGTAAGAATTACTGGTATTGATGGTGTTACTTTTGAGGCTGTTTTTGTAGAGGAAACAATGGTCGGCTTTGAGCAAAAACATTTAAGACATTTAGTAAGAGATGGCGACAATGTTATCACCTCACACATCAAATGTTCTGAAATTAAGAACATTGAAAAAACAACATTCCACCCTAAAGCCTCAAAAAAAGAAATACCTGAGCGTACAAAGTCTGAAGAAAAAGCGTAACAGTATACCGACGAATACGGAAAAACTGTGAAGCCCAACGATTAAAATCGTTGGGCTTTTTTTATGCGTTTTCGGTTCTAAAAATCGGCTGAAGCTTCGGCGAGTTCTTCTTGTGCTTCTTGTATGTCGGATAAGGAAACATAAGCCCGTAACACCGTTGGTAACTTTTCGAGTAGTTGGTTTTGTCGAGCGATGGCACTCTCTATATTTGCCAAACTCATTGCCTGAGCTGTTGCCTGAGCGTTGTCGTTGTTGTTGCTGACTGGGCCTGGTGTGTTGACGACTCCAGGAGCGGGACCACCGACCACACCGCCCAACTCAAATTTACCATCCACATTGGGGACATTTTGTTTAATGTGTTGGTGTGCGAGTTCGGGATTTGTTTTGAAAATGTTTTCGCCTCCCTTATTGATTGAGTTGTACAACAATGAATTGATTACCTCACGATTTTGGAAATACGTTTTTCGACTTAGTATCATATACGGTTCGCCTCGTTCCCATTCGCCCAAATAACGACCCGTTTTGCCGTCTATCATTTTGATACCTCCGTCAATGTGTCGCTGGCCAACTCGTGCCACTCCCGCAACCGAATTTATTCCACCATTTCGGTAAATGGTCTTGTGGCTTTCTTTGTGGTACCATCCACCTTTGGAGTAATAGGAATCGGTTTTGTTGATAAATTGCGGCTTTCCTTGGTTGGCTACAAACCAGGCTCCTTTTTGGGCTTTCATATTTTCAGGAGTGAGCGTCATATTTCCGCCCTCTGGTGTCAATACGAATGCGCTGCCGTCCTTCGCATAGATGGTATCGGGTGACTTGCTGAAGATCGTGTCGCTTTCTTTGTGATAGAATACCGTCCCGTCTTCGGCTATGCCCGAAAATGCGCTCCGAATTTTTGCAAATGCCGACAAAACACTCGCAACCGTCGAAGCGATGGCAATTAAATTCGCTGGGAATGGCTGTTTTGCCTGGTTTGCAACGGCGAGCAATTGGGCGGTGATGGCGGCCGTCTGTTGAGCAACTGCCAATAAGCGAGCGGCATTGGCAAAGGATTTCGCTTGTTTTGATCCTTCTTTGTACTGCTTTGCATTGTCTTCGAGTATGCCCGAAAAGTCACCAAACAAACCGCTTATCGACTGGATGTCTTGTATTTGTTGTTGGTTGAGTGCGTCTTGTGCTGCTTTGCGTTTTTCGGTTTCTTCGACGAACTTATCGGTTTCGGCTTCGAGTAGTTGATTTTTTCGGTTGAAGTAGTCCTCGTCTATTAGTCCGAGTTGTTCTCGGAATAAGATTTCCTTCTCGATGCGCTGGACCTCTTCGAGTTCTAGCTGTTGTTGGAATTGTTCGTCGAGCTGTTTCGTTTGCAATCTTCTTTGTTCGTCGTCGAGTAGGATGTTGTTTTGTATTTCCTTGTAAGCTTGTGCGTAATTCCGTTGTAGTTCAATTTTTCTTTGTAAACTTTGGGCGTCTAGTGCTTCGAGTCGAAGGTTGAGACGGTTTTGCAATTGTTCGGTCGTTTCGCCTTCGGTGTCTACTTCGGTGACGGTAGAGACCCCAATTGGTTGTAAGATTTGAAGCGGTTCGAGCGATTGGTTGAACGACTGTTTGATTTGTGTTTGAGCCGCTTGTTGAGCCGCTTCTAAGTTGCGGATTTTCGTTTGTATGTCGATTTGGACTTGTGCGTCCGTGGTTTGGCTGAGGGCTGACTGTAAGAACGAAATTTGTTTCGAGATCTCGTCGGCTGTTTGGGCTTCGTTTGAGTTGAGAGCGTAGTCGAGTTCGATGTCGAATTTGATGTTTTCGAGCTTGTCTTTTTCTTCGTCGAGTTGTCTTTGTAGCTCGGCGGCATCGAATAACAATTTTTGTTTGACTTCGATGTTTTGTTCGGTTTCGGCTTGTGCTTCTAAGTCTTTGATTTGAGCTTGTAGCTGTTGCTGTAAGGTCTTTGTTTCTTCAGCTACTTTTTGGATTGTGGATTTGAAATTTGATGTAAAGTTTTCCCCTGTTTTTTTGCCCAATTGTCCAGAGGTTAAAGCCAATTTTTCGGTTGAGGACCGTTGAGTCGTTTCTATGGCATTGTAAAAATCGTCTACTTTTTTCTTTTCAAATTCCAATTTTTTGTTAAGGTCTTCGACTGGTATGTCTATCGTTGGGATTTGGGCAAATGCGGGTAATAGTGCGTTGACGTCCTCGATTATAGAGTTGATTGTCTCTTTAAAGGTGACCTCGACGACTTTCAAACCACCACCAACATTTGATAAGATTTCAAGCCCACCCGAAAAAATATTCCACAACAAACGCAAAGGCAAAATCAAGGCATTAATGGTCCCGCCAATGATTTGAACAGTTGCCGAAAACTTTTGCCCTTCGGTTTGTCCAGCTCTTAGGAATTGAATGATTCGTCCTAAGAACGTACCGACGGGTGTAAGTGCGTCGATTATGTCTATTAGGACTTCTATACCTTCGGTTTTCAAAATCGTGAAAAAGGCATCAGCTGAACCGAATGCACCTTGGAACCTTAACGACAATTGGTTTTGTGCTTCTGCTAGTCTTTGCTGTGCCTCGAATTGCTGTTGTTGTGCTTGTGTGTATACAGAGGTGTTATCGACCAAATTATTGATACTGTCGCCAATATTGTCGAGGCTCAATAAGAAGCTCGAACCGATGTCCTCGCCTGGTCCCGCAAATAAATCGGCGACTAGTGTTTGATATTGATTGAGTGGTAACTCGCTTTCTTTTGTTTTGGTGATAATGCGCTGTAAAGCTTGTTCTGTTGTAATGCTTCCGCTGTTGATCCCATCAAATAAGCTCTTTGTAAACTCTGTCCCGAAGGCTTTTTCGAGTGCCTCCTGTGCGGGTTTTGTTTGTTCTCTTATCCGTAGCCCGAATTCTTTTACGGTGTCGATTGCTTTGTCAAATGGGACCGTTGCTTGTTCAGCTTTGACCAAAACATTGAAGAACTTTTCGGTTGACAAACTTGCGTCCTGGGCTTGTGGGGCGTACTCGATTATACTATCCAAAAATTGATCACTGGCATTCGCACCAGCTAGATAGCCCTGTTTGATTTTTTCGAGGTTTTCGAGTGTGGTTCCACCAAAACGCTCGGTAAGGCTATCGGCTGCCCTTAGAACTTTGCTGTATTCGTCGCCAAAAGTCTCGCTTATGGCTCGAACATTTGTTGTTACTTCTGCCGCTGCCGTTCCTGTCAATCCTGTAATACGTTCGACGTCTCGGTTGATATTGTCGAAAACGTCTTGTATTTCTTTGTACTCTCGGAACTTGTTAAGCAACTCACCAGCTGCTACTATGAGCGCACCAATACCCGTGCCGATTAATGCACTTTTAAAGGCTCCTAAGCTGAGGTTACCCGTTCTAATGCCTTTAACAATATTGTTGAATGCCAATACGCCTCGCTTACTGAGGCGATCAAACAAACCGCTGCTTTTATCGGCTTCTTTGTTGAGGTCTTTTAAGGGTTTGATTGTCCCTTTGATTCGATTGGTAAATTTACCTTGTCGCCCGACAATATCGTCTAATTTTTTGCCGTATACTTGGAGCTGGGCGGTAATGCGTTTCCAGTCTTCGGTTCCTTCGGTGAACTTCTGTTGTTGCTTCAGTAGACCATTGAAACGATTCCTAATTTGATTAAAGCTCGCATTGTTCGCAAATCCTTGCGTCGAGCGAATCATTTGGATAAATTGCTCGTTGTAGGCTTTTGAATTCGGTACGAGCTTTTTTAAATTTTCAGTTGACGTTTTGATCTCAGCGTCAAATTTTTTGACGTTCGCTTCGGCTTTCTTGGTGTCTACGGTGACAATGACGTTTATGTTTTCGGTGGTTATTCCCATTACAAATTCATTTGAATATTAAGGCTTTCTTTTGCGAGTTTTTCCAAGTTGAGCAAGTCGGATTCAGTGAGTGCTTCGGCTACTTTTGTGCGTAACAAATTGCGACTTTCTCCACCAAATCGGTAATAGAAAGTTTTGGCAAAAAATAACCTTCGTTTTTTCTTTTTTACTGGGTAGCGAATGGAGTTGGCGAGTGCCCAGGTTAGTTCCTGTACGGCGGCATCGTAGCCTCTCAGCTCTAGTGTACGTTGGTAGCGTTCAGCTTTGCCGTACTTTGCAAAATAATAGTCTCGGACGTATTGCTCCAATACATCAATATTGGGGAATTTTGTATGTCGGGTTTCCTTCATTCCTTGTACCCTCATATAATCATTGAATCCTAGGAGCAAACCAGCGATCTCGAACGAACCGCCCTTGACGACTTCATATTCGAGCGAACGAAGTCCAGCTCCTGAGCGTACGAGCTTATTGTCTTGAATTGCTTTTCTTAACAATCCAATGGCGAACTCGCCCCATTCGTCAAGGACTGGGACGAGCTTCTCGGCAATGCGTTCTTTGAACTCGATCATATTGTCCTCAGTTTTGCGTTTCCTTCAATAAAATTGCATTCGTCGGCATTGAGTCCAAGGGATTTCAAAATGACGCATTGTTGTACATCGTCTATACGAATGAAAAACGGTGTACAATGGTCGTATTTTGCTAGGAACTTTAAGGAGGGTCTAAGCTTGACATTTATGTCTTTGCCGTTTATGTCTTTGTTTGTCCACTTTTCCCAAAAATATTCGTATGTACCGACTTGTTCGTCCGTGGATGCCCAATTGAGCGAGAAGTCACAAAGGACCTCACCGTCAAAATTTAAATTGTCGGTACTACCGAGCGGGTATGGGGTGTTGATGGAATCATTTTGCAATCCATTCCAAAAATAGATTTGTGTACCGAAATCGTTTTCGCCGATTCCGAACAATGGCGTTGTTGCTACATCTAATACACAAGGCGTTTTCCAGCGACGGAAATTGTTTGTATCAAAACCCGAAAATTGCGAGAGTGTAGAGAAACCCGTCAATATGGTGTTTTCTCCACCTTCGACAATGTAATCGCTTTCCTGTTCTTTTTGGTCGCCTTTGGGCTTGGTATGCTTGAAGGTATAACCTCGTTTTTGATCGTAGCAAATTTCACCAGGAGAACATACAAGTTCGCTCCAGTCTTCGATTGCCGATTTGGTGGCAATGTCGTTGTACAAATTAAATTCAATACATTTTGAAAACTTGTCGAACTTAAAAACGACACCAAACTTTTTTTGAATAAAATCGAAAAACTGTTGTATGGTGATGTCGGGCAAATGGTCGGCAATGTCAAAATTTAAATTGTAGAAATTGGCGTCGAATGTGTCTGGTGTGCCGCCTAGATTTCCGTAAATTTCGACTTTTCCTTCTCGGTCTAACAATACATTGTTATAAAACAACAATTTGTCCACTTCGGGCAATTCCCAAAACTCGCCTTTTAGCTCGAAACCTGTTGCCGCCTCGATACATTCCTTTACATAAGTAAATTTAACTTGAGGACTTACGGGATAAGCAAAGGCGGTGCTTTCGTCCGAATTAACCAGGTAAGTTCCATCATAAAAATAATTCACATAACCGCTATAAGTTTCGGAGCCGTCCTCGCTATTGTATGCGCTTTGGTTTTGGATGACTGGAAACACATAAGGCTCATTTGCTTCGTTCGCTAAATTTGCGTTTAAAAAGTCTTGCATACAATCGCCAAAATCCAACAATAAATTTAGGCGATCGTCAATGAACCAAAGGTCGCTATTCGGGTCGAGTGAGTCGATAATGATTGGCGTGTTGATGCTGTCTTCTACCAGGACGCAACCACCAAAAAAAACAGCCGAGGCGGTTTGTCCTGGATCGGCATTGATTTGACTTACCAGCTCTTGCATGTAATCGTCCTGGTCAAAAGCTGAGACAAAAACAAAGGTGTAGGTTTGACCATTGATGGTAATCGGATTTGGAAAAACATTCGGGTCTGGTGTACCAAAAACAGGACTAAGTTTTATTTTTACTTGGTCAGTCACCTCGCAAGGTATTTGCACCATTTGCGTACACAAATCCCGTATACTTTTATTTTCGACCAAATCTTTAAAAACGCCCTGGTTGTCCTGGAAAGTTAAGCGGTATTTTTTATAGCTCGCTTTCAATACTTTTATTTGACCACAACACAAGGTCACATCGCCGAGCTTTACTCTCGCTATACAATTGAATTGATTTGATTTGTTGTTCGATTGCTCAGGATGCCCCAATATTGCGGCATTCCCTCTGACGGGAGCATCAAAGGGAATGGTAAAAAAACCTGGTATAGATTGCCGACGAAAAACGGGATTGTTGAGCGAGGACGCAAAACGGGGGTTCCGCTCCAAAAAAAGGTCAATCCATTTGCCGTCCTTGTATACTTGATATGTAAAAAAGTTCGTCATTCGCTGCCGTCTGGTGGTGTTTGTTGGTCAACAATATTGCCGTCACTGTCGTAAATTGTGTAATCATTTAGGGCTGTAATGTCAAGGGTGTAAGCTTGACCACCGCAAGGCGTAAATATGTAGAAATACAAAGGACAAGGCTCACAGGTGAACGGCAAAGGCTGCTGAACGTCGCCCGTGGTGTTTTTCCCTTCGGTCTTGTCGTAAATTTGAAGCTTGTCGAGGTTCAACACAGTACCGACGGCGGTTCGTCCTGTGTTGTTGAGGTTGTTGGTTAATTCAATGTCAATTTGATTGCCTGTAACCTCGAAACAATACTCAAAATAGATCCATTGGCCGAGCTGTGCGGCTGTTGGATTTCCAGGTATTGGATTGATTGACTGCATTGTATTGTTATTGGTCGTAAAACCAAATTCGGGCAAATTCGGCGCAACCAAACAATTAACAATGTTTACAAAACAGAAGTAACCACAAAAGAAATATTCCCCTTCAGGCAATTGTTTTCGACTGTTCCCATTGCCATATCTAAATCTAACAATTAGATTGCTACCAAGGCAATTACCAGCAATTTGATTCAATTGTAAGGACGAGTTACCCTCGTATTTTTTTGTAGTGCTGAGAATCTTCTCAAAACCAGCACCGACGGGCATTTGTTGACCGACTCCGAGGTCCGTCTCAAACAAACCATCGTCGCCGTAGCAAAATAAATTCTCGCCTGGCTCGCCTTGTGTCCAGGAAACGGAAATAATTTGGGAGCTTTGCGAACACTCAATACAAACCTTTTTCCCGTAGAGCTGCGAATTTTGGTTGGTGTCCTTAAAAACAACTTGGTCGTTGGGGAATGCCGCTTGTATTGCATCAATTAAATTTGTAAAGCTCGTAAATGCGAATGTCGCTTTTTCGACGGTCCCATTTTCCAACTCGAATTCGATGCAAACTTGTTCTAGGAAGTTTTGGTCGATAAAGCTGTCGTCGAGTTCGATGTCGTAAGTTTTTGGAATGCCGCAAACCATATCGCCCGACTGTAAAACATTGTTGTCGTTTGAGTAGGATATGTCACCATTCAATCCTGTTGGATTTGCCTTTACACAAATTTGACCGTTTTCGTCTTCAGACAATTCAAATTCGAGTCCAACCTCTACACCCAAACACGGGTCCGTATTGGGCGCACTTCCGAGGCACAAAGGCGGTGTACATACGACTTTGTTTTCGAGTTCTTCGTATTCAAATTGGCGGTCTGTTGTTGGCTCCCAAAAGTCCTGGAGTGTGAAGGAGCCTCCGCCGATTAAGATTTCGCAATAAAATCCTTTTTTGGGATTGCCACAATCACACTCACAATTACAAGTTTGTTCGCTTTCTTCGACTTCTAGTTCTGTACTACAATAATTCACCTCTTTAAGTGCCCCACCTTTGAGGAACTCTTTTAACCACCACATTTGACAATTTTCGAGTGTTTGCGGTCCGAGCTTAACTTGTACTTTTCGGCGGCTTTTTGTATCGCCAATTTTTAATTTATCTAAACCACGATAGACCGTTTTATCAAAGTCGTGGACTTCTTTCCAATTGCCCCTGGTATGAAAACTTTCAAGGCCTCCGAGCGAGTTCGTAAACAGAAAGTATTTGTACCAACTTTGATGACAAATAATGTTGTAGTTACGTCTAAACAATTCGTTGCCGTCTTGGTCTTTGACAATCGAAATGTAACAGCCAATTTGTAGGGACGGGCTAAAACCTTCGGGCGTTCGTTTGCACCATCCAACAGGAATGGAGTACAAACAATTCTCGCCAACTGGATATAGATCACTTGTAAATGTAGCCGCTCCACCACCAGCGTACTCGATACGAGTACAGACCTCAATTTCGGTGACTGAGGCATCGCAATTGAACCAGGTGAGGTACTCTTGTTGGTGTCTCGTAATTGTCTTTTTGCAGGGGAACCACGTAAGCGGTTTGTTTTGTTCGCTATACTCGTTTGAATAGATTTGAGGCGTAATGTGTTTCTCGTCTACCCCTCCGAGTATGGCGATACGTTCTTCGGACTCAATCGGCTCGCCTGGTTCAATTACAAAATCGTCGTTTGGGGTCCACGTTTCCCAAAGGCAAATTTTAAATCGAATTACAGAACTTTGATGTTCCATTATTGTATCAGTGCCCCAGGTTGGGCAATCGTGTTCGAGGTACTCTTGTAGCAATTTTGAAACGTTCCAAACATCGCAACCCGTAAGATCGGGTTTGATTTGAAGTTGTACGACCTCTTCAAAATCTTCGTTGCCTTTTCGGGCGATTTTGAGCGAGGCACACAATTTGTAATCACTCGGCAAATTGGGACGGATTGCAGTATCCGAACACAAACGTACATTGATGTCGTTTTTGGCAAAAATGAACTTTGTGTCGTTCTGCAAAAGGAATCGTATCTCTAGGAAATTATTCATATTACTGGCCTCCTGGATTTAGTGATACATCGCCCTCAGTACAGTCGATTGGGTGCCACCAGTCCGAACAGCCCTCAGAAATGCACGGCTGAAGAACGTAACGAGCATACTTACAACATTGGGAACCGTCGGGAGCTGTCGAGCAAGCTTTGAGAATTACCTCGATAGGAGCTTGACAGCCTTCGCCACTGTCGAAAAAGTCTTTTGAGTTTAGGATGATTTTTTCTTCAGTATAGGTTTTTGGTTTTTGGCCTGGCCTTTTGATTGTCCATTCAATCGAATCGAAATTGAGGCTTTTGTTTTCTAAACAAACGTTGAGGTCTTTGTCTGTTTTGAAGCAAAATTCGGGGCACAAACGAGGACAAGGATCGGGCGCAATATTGCAAGCTGAGGCACACAATTTGCGAGTTGAGCGAAAAGAAAAAGGGACACGCCAACCAAAACCGCAATAGAGGTCGCAAACCATTTGCATTGTACCAAATTCGATGGGAACCGAACAAAAGTCCTCATGTTGACCTTTGCCCAAATCTATTCCCTTGGTGAGCAATCCGATAATGTTGTCGGCGATTACCTCTGTAAAAGTATAGGCGTCGTCTTCGGCTTCGTAGCCTTGTGTTTTGAGGTCTGCATATTGTAGGACGACGAAGGCTCCATCCCATTTCCAAAAGCCGTCCTCTGTTGGCGTTTTGGTGGGCTTTTCTAGCAACAATACAGGATAGTCTAATTTTGACCGACTCGCTTCGAGAAACCTATCGGGCGAATCCATCATAAAATGTTTGATGCAATATGTACGGGCGGCAATGAGGCAAAACATTGCTCTTAATTTGCCAACGCTATTGATGTTTTTGAACTTCATTTGTGTTGATTCCTTTGTTTTTCGATTTCCTCTTTGATGCGTTTGTTTTCCTCTTTTTCCTCGTCCAACCAGACCAAGGCGGTATGCAAATACTCATAATACCACGCCCAGTAATCGCCTTTATATTGGCGACCCAAACGGGTAATAACTGATTTCCATCGCCGCTTGGGTCCCTTCTTTCGAGGGTCGTCAAAATTGGGGCCCTCAGCCTCTAATTGTTCGAGGCTTTTCTCGCTTGGATCGTCGAATATTTCGTACTTCTTTTGTAGGTACTCAAAGCAACCTCTAACGTATTGGAAGTTCGCAAATAAGAGCGCACTGTCTACACCTTCGAGAGCTTGCATTCTTTGCCCTATGAGCTGAGGGACGAGCTTCTCTCGCTTGTCGATTTTTCTTTCTTGTTCGGGATCGCTGAGGGGACGAGCTGGGCGGGCAACAATGGCGAGCATTCTTAGCAAATATTGGGGCTTGTCTGTATGTACATATTTGAACAGAGCGTCGTCGAGTTCGGCAAATTCGCCCAGTGTACCATTGCCCAACAATGAGGCGGGCATATAGTAGAATGTACCATCGTGCTTGAATTCTTTGAATGGTGTATGTCCGAATGGTGTGCTATACATCCATTCTATTTGTGGTAAGAGGAACAGGGCTGAGGCATCGTCGAGCTGGATGTTTGCGCTTTTGTATTCGATGCCCTTGATCCCGTTTTTGATAAGGGCTTCAAGGATTTGTTTTTGGGCCTTAAATTCGCCCTTTCCCGCCGCTTGTAGCTTTGGCGCAATGTCGTACATACTTTTGTATCCTACACCTCGCCACGATTGTGGCAATTGTATTGGTTGTTTGAGGACTTTCTTTTTTTTGCCCTCGGTGTACTCTATTGCTAGGGTTATAGCCATTGGCGCAAATTAGACCAATAGGCATTCAGAAAAAACGACAAAAAAAGCCCGCCTAATTTTTAGGCGGGCTTTTCTGTATTTCAATTACTTGTTCCTCGAAATCAAAAGTTATATGGATGTCGTCATATTTTTTATTTTGTTGAATTGAGCTGGAGGAAACCTCCCAGCCCAACATTTCAAAATATTGTGAACTTGCATTTAAGATGTCGCAATTAGAATGAAAACTTTTTAGTTTTGCCTTTAGATTATTAACACCAGTATAATCTTCTCTTTTCCCATCTTCTCTTATCAATGTGAATCGCATAGTTTCTATTTTTTAGAACACATTACATTTTCTGAAATCCTTCCCAATATGGGACGAATGCAATGTATTGGTTTTGATAAAGTTACGCAAAAATGTCGCTCGTGGAATGAAATTGGCATAATATAAATCGTCGTCAAGTTCATTCCACGGGCGACTTGTGGGCTGGTTCTTCGGGATCAGTCCACTTTTATGATACGGCGTAGGTTGTGGAGTATTTTGTCCTTACGCTCCAAGGTGGATGCTTTTATAAGCTTGTAGAATTGTAACAAACTAAGATCGCCTTTTAGGGCGTTGCATTCTCTACAACACCAATACTTATTCAGTGGAGCTATAATATTTATAAAGGCGTCGTTTAATTGCTTCAATCTACAACGAGGGACGAGGTGATCTTTGGTTCTGTTTTGCTCCGTTGTACGTATCTCACAATACACACATTTTTTACGAGTCATTTTACTACTTTTTTGTAAGTAGGTCAATGTCCAAAGATTTAGTAAACTGATTTCTTCCGAGATGGCGGGGTCAACTCTATAGTTGTTAATGTTGCCGTGTCCCGTTGCTGGGGCCGTGGAATGGGCTTGAGTTCTCATAACTGTTGCTTTTGTAGGGTTAAGTAAACTTAAAGGCCCAGTCGCCAAACTTTGCCATTCCACGGGCTTTATAAGTTTAAACGAACTGGGCACAGTTGTTCCGTTATCGAAATATTTGTTCGATGCCCGTGGAATGTACGACCAAATATATTGCATATATGGACCATATGCCAATATGATTTGTAAACGCACCCAAAACGAGCATAAACGGTTGATTTGGCTTTGTAAGCCGCTTTTTTGAAAATCTTTCATTCTCGGTGATTGATTTTAGTGAGTAAATAAAAAACGGGGCAAAGTCCCCTACAATCACCGAGAAATGTTGTAGTCCACCAATGGCAATGCCAAAAGGTAGATAAAGGAGAAATTGCCCCAAATCTTAGTTTTGAGTATCAGTATACACAATGGAATATAGCCGTTCCATTAGCGGTTTACAATCGTTTCTCGGTGATTGTTAATACAAATATAACAAAGATTTTCAAAAACCCAAACCATTAATAGGCGGCAATCTTTTGATAAGTAACCACGTAGGTTGTGGTTTCGTTCAACCAAATATCATTTACAATAATGATGTCGCTATTGGTTGGTGAGTTGGGCGAGGGGCTTTCTCTATGTGTACCGCCCACAATTATCGGATAATCTATGTATTGCGATGCCTGTCTCAACATCGTATCCCCTTCAAAAAACCAACGAGTAAAAAATATAGGCAATTGATGCGCTGAGTCTGGTTCGCCCAATTCGTCTAAACTATCTACGTGCCATTGTGTAGTGTCTTCACCTCTATAGTAATGGTGATGGTCATGTAAACGGT
>JAHDIA010000242.1:0-2366 GCA_020631035.1 Chitinophagales bacterium
CATCTATGGCAAAAATGGCTGCTACAGAAATGCACTCCAAACTGGTAGATGAATGTCTTCAACTACACGGAGGCTATGGTTATATGTGGGAATATTTCATTGCCAAAAACTATGCTGATTCCAGAGTCGCACGCATCTATGCAGGCACCAATGAAATTATGCGTTTACTTGTCGCTAGAGGCTTGCTCAAAGATTACTTTGCTGAGTTAAAAGCCAAAAGAAGACAGACAAACAAACAAAACGTATAAGAAACAAATACATAGTTTATTTTCACCAAATTTTCACATTAAAATCCTTTTATGAAAGCCATTGTATGCAAAGAATATGGTCCTCCTTCCAAATTGGTCTATGAAGACCTTCCAAGTCCCAAACCCAAAGCCGATGAAATATTGGTCAGTGTCAAAGCTTGCGCCCTCAATTTTCCTGACACCCTCATCATTCAGGGCTTGTACCAATTCAAACCAGACTTGCCCTTTACTCCTGGAAGTGATATTGCTGGTGTAGTCAAAGAAGTAGGTGAAAATGTCAAACACCTCAAAGCAGGAGACCAAGTGATTGGAATGGTCCTACACGGAGCCTTTGCCGAAGAGGTCATTGTTTCCAAACATTCATGCTTTCCCATGCCTGCCCAAATGTCCTACGTACAAGCGGCCTCTTTTACCATTGCCTACAACACCTCACTCTATGCGCTCAAAGATAGAGCTAGAATAAAAGAAGGCGAGACTTTACTCGTTCTGGGTGCTTCTGGTGGAGTCGGATTGACTGCTGTCGAAATTGGTAAATTGCTTGGAGCTAAGGTCATTGCTGCCGCTTCTACTGATGAAAAACTGGAATTGTGTAAAAAGTATGGTGCCGATGAGACTATCAATTACACCAAAGAGAATTTAAAGGAGAGAGTCAAAGAACTGACCAACAAAAAAGGAGTAGATGTCATCTACGACCCTGTAGGAGGGGACTATTCAGAACAGGCATTGCGAGCCATTGCGTGGAAGGGCCGTTTCCTAGTAATAGGCTTTGCTGCGGGAGAAATCCCCAAGATTCCACTCAATCTTGCATTGCTCAAAGGTTGCCAAATCATAGGGGTTTTCTATGGCGAAATGGCTCTCAAATACAATCCGCCCCTTGCCCAAATGAATATGATGCAATTGGTACAATGGTTCAATTCTGAAAAGGTAAAACCGCATATTCATGCAACTTATTCTTTGGAACAAGCCCCACAAGCTTTGCAAGAAATCCTAGACCGTAAAGTATGTGGCAAAATCGTTTTGGAAGTAGAATGATTTTTAATTTTAAATCTTGAATTTTCAATTACATAGCCAAACAGACACACAATTAATTTTAAATCTTGAATTTTCAATTACATGGAATACCAAAATTTTATCGTAAACATAGAATCACACATTGCTCACGTTTCTTTCAATCGCCCCGATAAGGCAAATGCCTTACAACTAACTGCTTGGGAAGAAATGCAATCTATTTTTGAATCCTTAAACGACAATCCCGAAGCACGGGTCATTGTGCTCAGTGGCGAGGGCAAACACTTTTGTGCGGGCATCGACCTGGCATTATTGATGGACATTCAACAATTCCAAGGCATCAAATGTGAGGCACGCAAAAGGGAAAAATTACGCAATTTTATCCTAAAACTACAGGCGACAGTCAGCTCCATCGAAAAATGTAGAAAACCTGTCTTAGCAGCCATTCATAGAGGTTGCATTGGAGGCGGTGTAGACATCATTGCTGCTTGCGATATGCGTTATGGCACTAAAGACGCCTATTTTACCATCAAAGAAGTCGATATGGGATTGGTAGCAGACCTGGGAACCGTACAGCGTCTCCCAAAAATTTTGCCAATGGGCATTGTATCCGAACTCGCCTATACTGGTCGAAAAATGCTAGCAGATGAAGCCGAAAAATATGGATTAATCAATCGGGTATACGAAGACAAAACAGCGATGTTAGAAGGAGTTATGGAAATTGCCAAAACCATTGCCGCCAAATCGCCCATAGTTGTCAGAGGCACTAAAGAAAATTTAGTATACACCAGAGACCACAATACAAACGATGCCCTAAATTACATCGCCACCTGGAACGCCGCCATGTTGATGTCCAACGACATTATGGAAGCATTCCAAGCATCCATGCAAAAAAGACCCGCCGAATTCGACAATTAATGAGTATGTAGGGGTTGACCTATGTGTCAACCCGAACACGAAACACAAAAAAACGCAGGGGCAGGTTTTATGCCTGCCCGAACACGAAACGCAAAAAAACGTAGGGGCAGGTTTTATGCCTGCCCGAACACGAAACACAAAAAAACGTAGGGGCAGGTTTTATGCCTGCCCGAACACGAAACACAAAAAAAC
>JAHDIA010000242.1:2466-8401 GCA_020631035.1 Chitinophagales bacterium
ACACGAAACACAAAAAAACGCAGGGGCAGGTTTTATGCCTGCCCGAACACGAAACACAAAAAAACGCAGGGGCAGGTTTTATGCCTGCCCGAACACGAAACGCAAAAAAACGTAGGGGCAGGTTTTATGCCTGCCCGAACACGAAACACAAAAAAACGCAGGGGCGCAAAACACCAAACAAGGCATGAAGCGGATGGAAAAAAAAGAACCGACGCAGCATCCAAACATGCCACCTACGCCCGATAGGAGCTACATACCTTGTATGGCGGATAGCGGGGACACACCATGCAAACGAAGCCCAAACGTTCCGTTCAAAATAGATACATCATCCAATTTGTCCTTAAAATTTCATTTTTGTTTAATCTGTTTCAAAACACCATTAGATATGGAAAAAATTAAGTACAAATCTCACCTAAAACCTAAGTTTTTTGTAATTTAAGCTTTTGTTATACAAAACAAAAAACATCATATTTATTTTAATTCAATACCAAAACTTCCGATAAGCTAACCTGATACCCATGACAAAAAAGCACTTACCCATTTTACTCAGTATTTTGATGACAATGGTGGCATCAATTACAACATTTTCTCAATCTTTGAATTTGAGTGAAAATGAGATTAAATTAGAATTAGATCACATCCTATTCAGTGGTGACGCTCGTGGCCATGCCCACCACCATCATCATCACACACATTTGGCAGAAGGCAGTCAATTAATTGAAGTAGACACCAAAGACCAAAATCTAAATCTGTACTTTGATTTTGCAGAAGAAATAGACGATTTCACCTTTGAGTCATTACAAGAAAGTTTGCTTCCTGCCTTAGAAGAATACGGACTAAAACAGCTCAAAATATATCAAGCACAACAAGATGGTTCCTATCTAGACCTAGATGAAGTATTTGCCAGAAGTGCTTTTATACCTGAATTGCCAGATATGAGCAATGATGACCCTGCCAAAGACATCAAAGGGCCAAGCGAATCAGAACTAAAAAACATCAATCCCCACTTTGCACAACCCAATACGAGTGGTTCATTAAGCGGCAAAACTGTATGGATCAGTCCTGGACACGGTTGGCTTTGGAACAGTGGCGCAAACAATTTCCTAACCCAAAGAGGCAACACCAATGATATGGTTGAAGATTTTGGGTCAATTGAACACATCAATCAATATTTTATACAATATTTGACCAATGCAGGTGCCAATGTGTGGAGTGTCAGAGAAAGAGATATGAACACCAACGAAGTCATCATTGACGACAGCGATGGGGCTCCAACATATACAACAACAGGAGCTTGGTCTACCAGTAGTAGCACTGGTTACAATGGCACCAATTACCAATATGCATTTAGTTCTCCAACAGAAACGGCTTCTGCTACTTATACCCCCAATATACCCAAAGAAGGTTGGTATTGGATTTCTGCTTATTACCGCAATGGTGGCAACCGTTCAGTAGATGCCCAATACAAAGTCAATCACGCTGGTGGTGAAACCATTGTCAGTATCAATCAAGAAGTACATGGATTGACCTGGGTTTATTTGGGTCAATTTTATTTCGATCAAGGTACAGCAGGCAATGTCACCCTCATAAACGCAACTACTGACCCTACTGCCAGTCAAGCCATTATTGCCGATGCCATTCGTTTTGGCGGTGGTGTTGGCGACCAGCCAGATTGTGCCAATCCTGGAGGTCCCGTAAGTGGTAGAGCAAGATTTGACGAATCTGCTAGACAATATTCCCATTTCCAAGGCTATTCTGTTTGTGAAGGTGACCCCAATATTCGTCCACATTATGCTGAGTGGGAATTGGCAAAGGGAACTGCAACAGAACAAGCCAATGCCGTTTATGTATCGCTTCACTCCAATGCATTTAATGGGTCTGCCAGAGGAACAGTAACCTATATGTACAATGGAGTGGCTACCCCCAACAGTCAATTACTACGAAATTTGTTACAAGACGAAATAATGGCGGATATCCACGGATGTTGGGACGCCAATTGGCAAGACAGGGGAACCAATTCTGCCAACTTTGCAGAAGTACGTGAAGTGACCACTATGCCTGCTGCCCTCATCGAGTTGGCATTTCACGACAATGTCACCGATGCACAAGCCTTAAAAGATCCCAACTTTAGGCATATGGCGGCTCGTTCTATGTATCGTGCCATCGTAAAGTTTTTCAATCAAAGAGATGGCAGCCCTACCACCCTTGTTCCTGAGCCCCCAACACATCTACAAGCGGTCAACAGTGCCAATGGTGAAATTACCCTCAATTGGGAAGCTCCACAAGCAGACTGTTTTGAAACAGATGCTCCTACAGGCTATACTTTGTATGTCAGTACACATGGTTATGGTTTTGCTGATGGTATTCCTGTAAGTGGTACCTCTCATACTTTAACGGGATTGAATCCCAATACGACTTATTATTTCCAACTTAGTGCTACAAATGCAGGAGGTGAGTCCTTCCCTACTCCCACAGTTGCAGCTAGAACACCCAATGCTTGTGATGAAGTACCGATGTTGATTGTAGATGGTTTTGATCGCTTGGATCGTGCGGGCAATGTAGACCAATATGAAAGTTCGGCACTGGGAACAGTAGAACGTACATTTATAGAAAGAATGAATGCCTATGATTATATGGTACAACATGCCAGAGGCATTGCCAGTTGTGGTATTCCCTTTGATGGCGCAAGCAATGATGCAGTGATTGCTGGAAACATTAGCTTGACCAATTACGAAGCAGTGGACTGGATTACAGGAGAAGAATCAACCGTTGATCGTTCTCTCGATGCAACAGAACAAAGCCTTGTACAAACCTTCTTAAATGGTGGGGGCAATCTGATTATCTCAGGAGCAGAAATTGGCTGGGACATTGGTCGAAGCAGTTCTGCCAATGCAGCAGTTTCTTTCTACAACAATTACCTCAAAGCCAGTTATGCGGGCGATGATGGAGGAACTTATAATTTTGCAGGAAGTGGCATATTTTCAGGTATCAATGGTAGTTTTGACGATGGAACCAATTGTGAATACAATTCTGAATTTCCCGACCGTTTGAATCCAAGCGGTGGTTCGACAGTTGTCCTTAATTATTCAGGTGGAACTGGAGATGGAGCGGCTGTTGCCTATAAAGGAGCCGATTTTGGTGTGGTCAATTTTGGATTCCCCTTAGAGACAGTCACCAATCCAGGTGTTAGAGATGCCTTGTTTTGTGCTGCTTTGGATTACCTAATGATTGAAGCACCAATATACATAGCTGCTTGTACTGACCCCGCAGCTTGTAACTACGATGCTATGGCCGATTGTGACGATGGTTCCTGTATTTTACCAGATGGATGTACCAATATCAGTGCGTGTAATTACAATCCAACTGCCTTGTGTGACGATGGTTCGTGTATTTTACCAGACGGATGTACAAATCCAACAGCTTGTAATTACAATGCCAGTGCTGTCTGTGATGATGGCTCATGTTTACTACCAGATGGATGTACCAATCCTCTAGCCTGCAATTATGATGCAAATGCCGCTTGTGATAATGGGACTTGTATCTTACCAGATGGATGTACTGACCCAACAGCCTGTAATTACAACCCTACAGCGCAATGTGACAATGGAAGCTGTATTTTGCCAGATGGATGTACAGCTCCAACAGCTTGTAATTATGATCCAACAGCGCAATGTGATGATGGTTCATGTGTATTACCTGATGGATGTACAAATCCAACAGCTTGTAACTATGCCCCAACAGCGCAATGTGACAATGGAAGCTGTATTTTGCCAGATGGCTGTACAGACCCAACGGCTTGTAACTATGATCCAACAGCTCAGTGCAATGATGGTTCGTGTATTTTACCAGATGGATGTACTGATCCAACGGCTTGTAATTACAATCCCAATGCGGTGTGTGACAATGGTGCCTGTATCTTACCCGATGGGTGTACCAATCCTACTGCTTGTAATTATGCCCCAAGTGCTCAGTGTGACGACGGTTCGTGTATACTACCTGATGGTTGTACTGATCCAACAGCTTGTAATTACAACCCAACAGCTCAATGCGACAATGGTTCCTGTGAATTGCCCGATGGTTGTACAGATGTAAACGCTTGTAATTATGATCCCAATGCTTTGTGTGATGACAGTTCTTGTGTATTCCCACCAGATGCAGGATTTACCCAATTAGCTGCCACCTATTGTACAAGTGACCCAAGTGTTGCACTAGTTCCCAATAGTTTAGGTGGGGTCTTTAGTGGACCTGGTGTATCGGGTACAAGCTTCAATCCTGGAGCAGTGGGAACTTTGGGTGTTCCCATCAATATACAACACATTACCAATAGCAATGGATGTATGGATACAGTCATTCAACAAACCGTGGTAAACAGTTGTGTCGATCCTGGTTTGACGCTTTCACTTAGAGTCAATTTGGAAGGTGCTTATGATGTCACAACAGGAATGATGCACACCAAACTGAGACAACAAAACTTGATTCCTTTGGTCCATCCCTACAGTCTATCTCCTTGGAACCATCCAGGTGTGGAAAGTGTGGCGGCACCTAGTTTGTTTCCTAGCAATGCCGTTGATTGGATATTGGTCGAGATGCGTACAGGGACACCGAGTTTGAGTGGTAGTCCTACGACAACTTTGGTGGAGAGTGTTGTGGGTATTTTGTTGTCTAATGGCGATGTGGTTGCGACTGATGGAGTCTCTCCCCTGACCTTTAACCAATTGGGCATTGGAGCCAATTACCACATTTTGGTGAGACACCGCAACCATATGGACATCATCAGCAATACTACTGTGACGGGGGCAGCCAATATGGTATTTGATTTTATCAGCACCAATAATGCATTGGGTACGGCGCAACTAAAACTCATTGCTGGACAGTATTGGATGCACGCAGCTGACTACACCATAGATGGTATGATTCAAAATACCGATTACAATGTCTGGAAAGACAAACCTGCCACCCTCAATGTCTATAAAATAGAAGATGGCAATATGGATGGAACCGTCCAAGCCACCGATTATGATATTTGGCATCCCAATAAAGCCAAAATGGGTCCTGCCGAAGTGGCATTGCCTTAATAAATCAAAAATTCCCATCAAGCCAATTGGCTTGATGGGAATTTTTGATTTAAGAAAAATGTCTCCCCAAAAACCTTTTCTTGTGTATCTTTGGAGCAAATGTTATCAAAATATTAATTTAAAAAACAATTGGCGATTCTTTCCCATTTTAACCATGTTGAAACAAAACAAAAAGCATGTTAAAAAATTGTTTTTTAATTTTATCATTGGTACTTTGCCATATTTCTTGTGCCCAAATACCCAATACTACAAATACAAAAAAATTTATGGACGATTTTAGTAAAAAAGCAGGAATGGAAGTAGCTACTTTTGGAGCGGGTTGTTTCTGGTGTGTCGAGGCCATTTTCCAAGAATTAAAAGGAGTTAAGTCTGTCGTTTCTGGTTATACTGGCGGACAAGTTGACAATCCAAGCTACAAAGCGGTTTGTGGTGGAGAAACAGGTCATGCAGAAGTAGCCCAAATCACTTTTGATCCCAATGTCATCTCTTATGAAACATTGTTAAAAGTATTTTGGACGATCCACGACCCAACCACCCTCAACCGTCAAGGCAATGATGTAGGCACCCAATACCGTTCCGCTGTTTATTACCACAGCGATGAACAAAAAGCCATTGCAGAAAAATCAAAAACAGAATTTGCCCCAACATTGTGGGATGATGCCATCGTAACGGAAATCAGTCCTTTGGGTACTTTTTACGATGCTGAAGCATACCATCAAAACTACTACAATCTCAACCCCAATCAGGGATATTGTTTGGCAGTCATCAATCCTAAAGTACAGAAATTTAGAAAAAAGTTTGCTCTTAAAGTAACCCAAAACAAAAAAAACAAAAAAATCCCCAACGGCTATAGCCGTTGG
>JAHDIA010000243.1:0-3510 GCA_020631035.1 Chitinophagales bacterium
TGGAATGAACAATCATTGTTGCTGCTGCAATTCCCAACTAATTTTTGAGCTAGTAAATAGACTTCATTTACAAGCATAAATCAAACGCTATTAATAAACTTATATATCAATAAAAATTCTATTCTATTTTAAACAAAAAATTAACAATTATAGATAGTGACGCCTAGTAAATTGGAGTGTCTCACACAGGTATTTTCTAATTGAGAACCGAAGGTATAAGAATATTTTTATCATAAAAAATTTGAAGTCGATGATGAACCCGTGGCACAATGTCAACATAGGAGAAAATGCCCCTGAATATATAAACGGAATCATAGAGATTCCCAAAAATACAAGAGCAAAATATGAACTAGACAAAGAGTCTGGTATGCTCAAATTGGATAGAGTCTTGTATGCCTCAATGTACTATCCAGCCAATTATGGATTCATTCCACAAACTTATTGTGATGACAATGATCCTTTAGATATTTTGATTCTTTCACAAATCACCATCACGCCTATGTGCATTGTTCCTGCTAAGGTAATTGGAGTAATGCGTATGTTGGATGGAGGTGAATTGGATGACAAAATCATTGCAGTAGCTGCTACTGATATGAGTGTCAATCACATCAATGACATAGAAGAATTGCCGAAACATTTCTTTAGAGAATTGCGTAATTTCTTTGAGGATTACAAAAAATTGGAGAACAAAACCGTTAAAGTGGAGGAGTTCCAAAACAAAGCAGTTGCTTTAAACATTATACAAAAGAGCATTGTTGATTATCAAAACAAATTTGTCAACAATCCTGTTAGTATTTTGAATTAAGTAGCTCAACTTATTTAATCCATTTTACTAAATTATTTGCGTGCGAATCCTTTTTGTTTTATATTGTATGTGATTTGCAAAACCCGAGAAACCAATTTCAGAAGTTGTGCCACTGGTCAGTGATAAACTAAAAAAATATCAGTGGCTGTGGCACGATTTCTTTTTTAATTGTGAGTTATAAATTGTGAATTATAAGTTGTTATTGATTGTCTCTAGCTTATAAATTACCATTCATAACTCACTTTTTTTATGGGGCAACGTCTGTGATTCTAGGCTACGTCTGGTCTGGTTATCGGGCGCATGTTTTGTCCTTTGTCTTTAACTTCATCCATCCGCTTCGTCCTTCGCTTTAAAAAAAAAGATAAAGGTGATACCTTTCCTCTTCTAGGATATTATAAAGTGTCCATCTTTTTTACGAGTTCAAAGGTGTCACCTTTTCTCTTCTAGGATATTATATATATTATAAAGTATCCATCTTTTTTACGAGTTCAAAGGTGACACCTTTCCTCTTCTAGGATATTATGTACATTATAAAGTATCTATGTTTTTTACAAGTTCAAAGGTGTCACCTTTTTAGGACGAAGGGCATAGCATGCCCAATACGCCCGATAGTAGTGGAAAGCCCTGTGTAGGGGCGAATAATTATTCGCCCACAGGCTTGCAACAGATAGCGGTGGTCCGACATTTCGGGACACCCCATGCAAACGAAGCCATCCCCGTTCCGTTCAAATAAAAAAAGGCTTCCCAATATTGGAAAGCCTCTTTCTAATTCTAATAAACCATTTTAAGTAATGCTAAACATTACTAAGCTATAAAAGTAAAGTATGAGTATTAGTTACAATCTTTACAATCAATGATTTCGCCTATAGGGAAATCAATGTCGCCAATGTAAGTGGTACAATCGGTATTGCTAAATGCCGAGACAGTGTAGTTGCCTATGACCTCTGGAGAATAATAAGGCGAACCATCTATGGTTGCTACCAATACGCCATCTAAGTACCACAAAAATGTAATGTCTGTGGCATCCATTGGTGTTTCGCCATCTAGGCTGGCAAAGATGGCATTTCCAGAACAAACCCTTATGATTTCAATAGGAATGTCGGCTGGTGCAGGACTGACCAAAACACATAAGGGATTGGTCGTAAATTCAGCATTGAAACAGCCCATCATTGCCGTGCCCACATCGCTGATGTTGAGTCCTACGCTTGGTAGAGGACTTGGTGGATTGGCTGTTTCGTAATGCAAAGCATGGATGAAGGTATCATCTGCTAAACCATCGGCTGCTGTAAACATGCCTGTGGTATTGGTGGCTAGTATGAGTCCCGTCGAATCTGCCAATACATAGATGATTTCGTAACCAGGCATTGCATTGAAACTCGCAATAAGTGGTTCAATTCCACAAAGGCATTCGATGGGTTTGATGTCGTTGGCAAAGTTGTCATTGAAACAACCGCTTATGCTTCCTACATTTTCAATCATATCTCCCGCCATTGGTAAGGGATCAGGGACATCAGCAGGATCGTAATTGAGTGCGTGTACATTGTAGGAACCTGTAAGTGGGGTCGTAAAGGTCCCACTGCTTCCATCAATGACTTCAACGATGGTGCCATCACTTTCGGCAAGAACCAATATTTGTACAAAATTGGGATTGGAACCAGCAGTGCTTATGCTAAAAGTACATTGAGCGTTTACCGCACTTGAGGCAAATAGCCCCAAGCACGAAAACAATATAAATGTTAATGTATGAAAATGCGATTTATATATCTGTTTCATTTTATATTTCATTTTTAAGTTAAACAAAAGGGTTAAAAACAAAATATATTAATGATTCCAAGTTCCATTATCAGCATTGTTACAGCTTGGGTCTACTACTGGATCATTGGTTGGATCATCTGGTGTAGCAGGCGTTGTTGGATCATCCGTTGGTACATCGGGATGATTGTCGGCTGTGAATGTTCCTTGGTTCATAATTATAAATCCATCTGCAGTGTCTGCATCTACTGTCACTTGGAAGGTGATGGTAGCTGTTCCTCCATTGGCTGGCAATGTTCCTAAATTGGCAGTTACAGGATCGGTTCCAGAAGAGACGGTGCCTTGACTGCTACTTTCATTGCCCACTAAGCTTGTACCAGTAGGAACGGCATCGCTGAATTGTACATTGAGTGCGTCGGCGGTTCCATAATTGGTTACAACGATACTGTAGGTAATGATTTCACCAGGATTTAATAGACCATCTCCATTGGCATCTGTAAATTCAGAAGTTTTAATGGCATCTAAAACGGGATTGATTACATTGACACAGCTAGGGTCGTCATCTGTTACATTTGTTCCTGAGGTGCATCCTTGAGCGTTTACTGTAGCAGTATTGGTAAATGAAGCGGTAACATCGTTTACAGTACAAGTATAGGTCCAGGTATCTCCTATGGCTAAAACTCCGCCATTGTCTGTATAGGTCATTTCGCATGCTAAACCATTGGGGTCACTTACTACCACATTGCACAAGTCCTCTGTACCGTTGTTGGTGACTGTAATGGTAAAAGTAGCATCGCCACCTGTAGCAACAGTTTGTGCATCATCTCCATTGTCTGCATCGTTTTTATCTATATCCACTGAAGGGGTATTGGTAGGAGGCGTTGGTACAAAAACCGTAGATGGATCATCGTCTGTAGCATTTCCGCCTGACGTACATCCTTGCGCTGTAACAG
>JAHDIA010000243.1:3610-8398 GCA_020631035.1 Chitinophagales bacterium
ATCATAACCGTTTGCATATCGTCGATATTGTCTGCATCGTCTTTGTCGATGGTGACCGATGGTACTTCCGCTTCGGGTACGAAGACTGTTGATGGATCATCGTCTGTAGCATTTCCGCCTGACGTACATCCTTGCGCTGTAACAGTAGCAGTGTTGACAAAAGAGGCAGTTACAGCAGGAACAGTACAAGTGTATGTCCAAGTAGCTCCTACAACTAATACACCGCCATTGTCTGTATAGGTCATTTCACAAGCAAGCCCATTGGGGTCGGTAACCATTACATTGCATAAATCTTCTGTACCATCATTTGTAACGGTGATGGTGAAAGTAGCATCATCTCCAATCATAACCGTTTGCATATCGTCGATATTGTCTGCATCGTCTTTGTCGATGGTGATAGATGGGAATGGTTCTTCTACTTCATTGTTTACCTCATTAGAATCTTCGGGATCGGTTTCATCAGAATCAACTGTAGCAACATTTAGGATGAGTGTACCACCAGGCGTTCCTGCATCAACAGTAACTTGGAAGGTGATGGTTGCACTTGCACCAGCCACTAAATCAAATTGGTCAGCCGTTACATTTGGAGCCGCTTCGGTAAGAGTTGCCCCAGCCGCAGATGTTTCCATTAAGCTACCAGTGACCAAAGTGGTATTGGTAGGAGCGAGATCAGTGATGCTGACATTGCTTGCCCCAACTGTCCCATTGTTGGTCACTGTAACAGTATAGGTGATGGTGTCACCGATTCCAACCACACCTTGTGGGTCGTTTGCTTTGACAATATCCAATACAGGTAACTCAACCGTATTGTCAACCTCATTAGAATCTTCGGGATCGGTTTCATCAGAATCAACTGTAGCAACATTTAGGATGAGTGTACCACCAGGCGTTCCTGCATCAACAGTAACTTGGAAGGTGATGGTTGCACTTGCACCAGCCACTAAATCAAATTGGTCAGCCGTTACATTTGGAGCCGCTTCGGTAAGAGTTGCCCCAGCCGCAGATGTTTCCATTAAGCTACCAGTGACCAAAGTGGTATTGGTAGGAGCTAAATCGGTGATGCTGACATTGTGTGCATCTCCTGTACCATTGTTGGTCACTGTAACAGTATAAGTAATGGTATCTCCAATCCCCACAATTCCTTGTGGATTATTTGATTTTAAAATATCTAATTCAGGTAGTTCAACTACATTGTCTACTTCGGGAGAATCTACAGGATCAGTCTCATCAGAATTGGCTGTAGCCACATTGGGAATAATGGTGCCATCGGCAGTACCTGCATTCACAGTAACTTGAAAAGAAATGCTTAATGTTTCACCAGAAGCTAAACTCCCTAAACTTGCATTGACATTTGGAGCCGTTTCTGTAAGCATAGCTCCCAAAGCTGTTGTTTCCATTAGACTACCCCCTACTAAAGTTGTATTGACAGGAGCAACATCCATAATGCTGACATTGCTCGCATCTCCAGAACCTATGTTATCTACAGTAACAGTATAAGTAATGGTATCACCAATACTTACAATGCCCATAGGATCATTTGTTTTGCTGATTGTTAATTCAGGAATTGCACAAGGAGGCAGGGTGATTTTTTGTGTACAAGAATCTATATTTCCACAAGCATCCGTTGCATAATAGGTACGATTGATGCAACCACCGACAGTAGGATCAAAAGGTGTTGGATCATATACATCAGCAGAAGTAATGGTTAAGTCAGCAGAAGCATTGTTGTCACAAGCAGCAGAATTGACACAAAGATTGTCCAACATCAATGAGTTTAATGTACTGGTAAATTCAGTACTTGTTGTTGTTTCGCCATCTAGTCCTGTTGTTGCAACATCTTCTAAACAAACGGTAAATAAGAAGCCACCCACTGGGGTTGTTGCTGGTAGACCAGCATCTGTACTTGCATTAATGGTTCCATTGTTATTTGTTCCATTGTTGCCACATAAGGGATCATCATAGCTAGCAATGTCTGCTGCTTGTGCAGTACAAATACCATTGCCACTAAAAATAACGGTTCCTGTTTCATCAGCGACATATACACCAGTCCCTGAAACAGCCCAAGGATTGGCATTGGCTATGGGCGTTGCACTTCCGCCATTCGTGCCCAATGTAGGAACAGACCAGTAACCATCGTATTCGGCATCTCCAAAAGGCATTCCATTGATGTCATAAAACTCAATTGCCATAGATTCGTAGGCTTCGCCTTGTGTATTGCCACTTGTATATTCTACATTAAAATCACCTGCTTCAACCTTTAAGTGATCTGCTAATAAGACTTCTATGGTATAACAACGGGTGTCGCCTGTATTGGCATCTGTTGCATTCAAATCTCCCATTGGGATACCTCCTTGAAGACCAGAATTTGATTGTTCTATATCATAATCTTGGTGTATCGCCATTTGGTATACAGAGCCGCCATAAGGATCAAATGATTGTATTTGGGCAAAATTTAAAGTGATGTCGTTTGCATCTCCGCCCGCACCAAGAACACCATTGGTTTCGTCAAATACATCAAAACTAGCTGAGGTACTTGTGGTGCCGTTTGCAGAAATAATATCACCATTTGCATCGGGTGTAAAAGAGAAAGTCCCTGCCGAAGCACCAAAATCAAAAGTAGCTGGAGTACAAATTTGCCCAACTGAATCGTTTAAAGATACCAAATCTGTTGCTGGGGGATAATCAGCTATATCACCACAAACTGGCAAGCTAAAAGGAGCTGGACAAGTAATTGTTGGAGCTAGATCGTCTACAACAACTATAAATGGAATTTCATTAGTACAATCATCTGCTGCATCTCCAGGAGTCGCATTGTCATTGCTTGCTAAGATGTAATAAGTAGTGGTAACACTTGGACTGACACTCGTTGCAGCTAGTTCGTTGACACCTACTTGAGCAGGAGTGGCAGAATGATAGGTATAAGATACGATTTCCCCAGAAGTATAAACAGTTGCTTGGTCAATGCTTACTGTTGCTAAGTCAAAAGCATCTCCAGCGCAAATTGTTGCTGTAGTCGTAGTCGAAATATCTGGCGGAGTACAAGTTGCTGCACAATTCAATTCTGCTTCGGTGACGATTGTCGCCATACAATCAAAACACAAAGGTCCTGGAGGATTGGTTCCATTGGCTCCATTTCCATCAGCTGCTACAGTTACTTCAACATCTTGACCGCTTGGAATGATTTGTCCTACTATTGGCGTACCAAAGGTATAAGACGTTACACCAAAGTTGGTGGTCAAGGTATAAGTACCAGCACCTGCTTCTGTAGGATAACCACCTGTAATGCTAATATCTGCTAAATAGGTTCCATTAGGAGCGGCAGGGCAAGAAGTTGCAATGCTTACCAAAATGGGTTCTAAAACAGTAAATGGTGTGGCTGTTCCCAAAGCACCACAGCCAGGAGGATCAGTAGGAGGATTGAGTAAATAATTTTGAATATCAGTTAGTGTTTGTCCTACAAAAGGCGTAACGATTGGGCTTGGAGTATCCGCAGTTAAATAATGAAAACCCACTATAGTATAGTCTCCTGGTGACAAGCCTGTACACGAATTGGTTTCTTGTACGGCTGGGTCCATTGCATCGGGTATGCCATCAGGTGTCCCAACAGTTGTAGTGGCAAAACCTGCATTGGGGTCTTGGGTGTCATTGTCTACTGCATTGAATTCACATACAATCATACCAGTGGCGTCAACAACTAAATAAGTATAGGTATAATCCAAAGGATTGGAACAATTGGGTACTATAAAATTGCTCATATCTATGGTCAAGTCTGCATCGCCTGTAGCTGTAGGAACATCGGGGCCAGTAGAGCAAAAATACGGACAAGTCAATGCCAAGTCTGAGCTTGAAGCATCGCAACCAATTGCGGGCAATGGGACACAGGCAGGGCAAGCCGCTATACCTGGATCGGTTTGGGTAGTAGCACCACCACCTGGAGTATAGGTTCCACCACCTGCTACATCATCTGGAATGTTTCCAGAATAGCTCGTATTGGAATCGGAATAAGTACCGCCTCCATCAACAAAGACAGCTCCACCTGTTCCACCAGCCAATCCATTTCCTTCAAACAAGCAGTCGGTACAAGTTGTCGTCGTTCCACCTTCTAAATAGATAGCACCACCTCTTTCCGAAATATTGCCAATAAAGACTGTATTGCTAATGGTCAAAGTCCCTGTAGGACCAACGGTACCAAAATTCACCACCATAACCACCCAAACCCGATGCATCATTGTTGTAAAAGACTGCATTGGTAATGGTGGTCGTAGGACCATCGAAAATACGAATCGCACCACCACCAGCATTGCCTACAGAACCTTCGGTAGTATTACACGAAAATACAGTCCCATCAATATCCAAGGTCGAATTTTCACCATTGATGTAAATTCCCCCACCATCGCCAGCATTGGCGGTACCAGCATTGCCACCAAAATTACCACCATTGATGTCTACATTTAAGATTTCATCCTCATCATTGATGATAGACAAAGCCCCTCCATATCCTTGACGAGTATTACAGTAAAAGTCGGTATTGTTGATTTCAACATCCAAGGTAACACCGCTGGCACCAGAACCAGTATGTTCTATTTCTAATCCACCAGTAGATACAGTTTCTGAAACGGGAGGATTGCTAGAGAAGAGACAGTTATTTAATACAACAGAAGTATTTTGATAATTGTAAACAAAGTTGTCTCCCACATCTATATGTAAAGGAGTCGTTGTAGGATTCTCAATAAATTGTACATTGTTTAAGGTAACATTGGAACTTCCATATATCCCAATAGCCCCACC
>JAHDIA010000244.1 GCA_020631035.1 Chitinophagales bacterium
GCAAAGGTTCTCGACTTTAGCCTTAGCTAAAGGAGAGGTTCTTTAACGCAGAACAAGTGAAAAAGACGAGTTTTAAACTGTCAAGAATTTATGATTTGAACCACTAGCTAGCTCTCTAGCCCATTCGTCATAGTCGTGTCTAGTCTTCCTAACGTCAGCCGTTGCCACTCCTTGTCTCATTGGGCTATTTCGCTAGCAGGTACCACTCCCATCGGGCGTAGGTGGCATGCTGGGTGCTGCGTCGTCACTAAAAAGATCTCTATAAAATCGTAAAAATCCCCGTAGAGAAAATTCACGAATTTTCTCCCCATCCCACAAGTAAGCCTCATAAATAAAACTCCCGAAATTTCTTCCTACACCACGAAGGACAAAACATGCCATCTATGCCCGATTGCAGTGGTATTGCCAATGTTGTGTAGGAGCAAAGCTATGTGTTGCCCAAAAACGAAAGTTAAAGCGACAAACCGAAGGTTTAAGCCCACCAATATTGGCAATAGGAACGAAAAGCGGGGAGTCCCCCACAACAAAGTGTCCCAGCGTTCCATCCAAATCATTGACAAAACAACTCAATTGTAGTATATTCGTGGCAATCGCAAACAATGTAAACAACACCAAGCAAGCATATCTTGGGTGGAGTATGAGTATGATATTCAAATATTTAGACCGTTTTTGTCAAAACAAAACTAAAACCTACACATTATGCCGAAAAAACATTTGATTTCTGGAATTATTTTTATCCTTGCAGCCGTTTGTAATTTGACACTAAAAGCACAAAAAATGACTACAAATGATAAAGCTCCTGCGATGCTTGATGAAAAAATCAAAGCACCTACAGCAGAGAAGCAAGCAAAAGAACTAAGTATCCACGGGGATACCCGTATAGACAATTATTATTGGCTCAACGAAAGAGAAAATCCGAAAGTCATCGAATACCTTGAAGCAGAAAATGCCTACAAAAAAACGATGATGGGACATACCGAAGAGTTTCAAGAGAAATTGTATGATGAAATAGTTAGGCGCATCAAACAAGAGGATCAATCGGTTCCTTATAAAAAGAATGGCTACTATTACATTACCCGCTATGAGAAGGGAAAAGAATATCCCATTTACAGCCGTAAAAAAGAAACTTTGGAGGCAGAGGAAGAAATTATGTTCGATGTCAATGTGATGGCAGAAGGACACGATTATTACCAATTGGGTGGACTATCGGTTAGTCCTGATAACAAAATTACTTCCTTTGCAATAGATACTGTTAGTCGCCGTATTTATACCATAGGCTTCAAAAATTTGGAGACGGGCGAAATCTTAAAAGACAAGCTCGAAATAACGACAGGAGGAGCGACTTGGGCAAACGATAATAAAACCATTTTCTACACCAAGAAGGAAGAAGGCACTTTGCGTTCTTACAAAATATTCAAACACGTTTTGGGAACAGAGCAGTCGGAAGATGTGGAAGTCTATCACGAAGCAGATGATACTTATGGTTGTTATGTCTACAAAACCAAATCTAAAAAGTATTTGGTTGTGGGTTCTTACTCAACCTTAGCCAGCGAAATTCGTGTGTTGAATGCCGATACTCCCAATGGGACATTTGAAGTATTTGAAGCCCGTCCCACAGAAAAGGGGGGGAAGCACGAATACCGTGTTGCTCACTTTGAGGACAAATGGTACATCGTCACCAATTGGGAAGCAGAGAATTTCCGTTTGATGGAAACGCCCGAAGGCAAGACCGCCAAAGAAAATTGGAAAGAAGTCATTCCACATCGCAAGGACGTATTGTTGCAAGGCATTGATGTATTTGCCGATTATATGGTTTTGTCAGAACGTATTGATGGAATTACCCAAATTAGGGTAAAACCTTGGGAGGGGGAAGGACACTTCATTGATTTTGGAGAAGACGCTTTCTTGGCATATACTTCTGTCAATCCAGAATTTGATACCGATGTATTGCGTGTTGGTTATACCTCTTTGACCACGCCCAATTCGACCTACGATTACAATATGAACGACAAGAAATTGACCCTGCTCAAACAGCAAGAAGTCGTAGGAGATTTTGATGCTAAAAATTATGAGTCTGAACGCATTTATGTAACAGCAAGAGATGGGGTAAAAGTACCTGTTTCTTTGGTCTACAAAAAAGGCTTTAAAAAAGATGGGAAAGCTCCTTTGTTGCTCAATGCCTATGGTTCTTATGGTTATAGTTCTGACCCATATTTTAGTTCGGTTCGTTTGAGTTTGTTGGATCGTGGTTTTTGTTATGCCATTGCCCACATTCGTGGAGGACAAGAGATGGGACGTCATTGGTATGAAAATGGCAAACTGCTCAAAAAGAAAAATACCTTCAACGATTTTGTAGATTGTTCCAAGCATTTGATTGAGAACAATTACACCAGCTCCGAAAGTTTGTTTGCGATGGGTGGCAGTGCAGGTGGTTTGTTGATGGGTGCCATCATTAATATGAATCCCGAATTGTACAGGGGCGTGATTGCCGCAGTACCTTTTGTAGATGTGATAACCACTATGCTTGACGAATCCATTCCATTGACAACAGGAGAGTTTGACGAGTGGGGCAATCCAAAAGACAAAGAATATTATGACTACATCAAATCGTATTCACCTTACGACAATGTGGAGGCAAAAGACTATCCCAATATGTTGGTGACAACAGGTCTACACGATTCTCAGGTACAATACTGGGAGCCTGCCAAATGGGTTGCCAAATTGAGAGAGCTTAAAACCGATGATAATTTGTTGCTCTTACATACCGAAATGGAAGCGGGACACGGTGGTAAGTCGGGTCGTTTTGCTAGGTATTATGAAACGGCATTGCAGTATGCTTTCTTCTTGGACTTGATGGGGATAGAGGAATAGGAAGTTGATTGTGTAAGAAAAATTTAAAATAAAAAGGTGACATTTTTGTAGGGCATTTTGCCATACAAGGATGTCACTTTTTTTATAATAATTCATTTTAGACTTGTTTTTTTTGATGAAATTGCCTTTTTTTGTAGGAAAGCTACAAAAAAAGTTATGTTGATAGAATTTAGGGTGTCGAATTTTAGGTCAATATGTGAGGAGCAAGTATTAAGCCTTGTTCCAGCACCTAAACAAAAAGACTTTCCAGATAATATAATTGAGGTAGGCAATTATGGTGTTTTGAATGCTTTAGCATTGTATGGGGCTAATAGTAGTGGTAAAAGTAATTTGCTTAAAGCTTTTGAATTATTGGATATATTACTTTATACCTCTACAAGACTTAATTCTATTTCTAAATTGCCTTACGATCCATTTTTGTTGAAAGAAGGTTTTGAAGCAAAACCAACAAGTCTGGAGATTACTTTTTTAATAAAAAAAGTCCGGTATAGATATGGGTTTGAATTTAATGCTAGAGAAGTAATCTCAGAATATCTTTTTAGGAAAAATGTTGGGAGGGAGGTGCTTTTATTTAGTAGAGAGAAAGATGTTATTGAAGTATCATCGGGTTTTGATGGGAAACCCAAACTCATTGATGCAGCCATAGAGGCTACTCGAAACAATGCATTATTTTTGTCTTTTTGTGATATGTTTAATATTAAGGAAGCTAAGTCTATTTTTAAGTGGTTTGATAAAATGGTTATTGTAGATGGATTGAATACAGACAAAGAAGGTTTTCAGACAATTCATTTATGGGAAGAATCTGTATATAAAGATAAAATAAGAGACTATTTGATATTGTTGGATTTAGGGTTTAAAAACTTAGTTTTACAGAAAAGTGAATTTGATCCTTCAGAGCTTCCAGAAGGCTTAGAAGGCACAATGAAACAATTAATTGTTAAAGAACTCACAGGTAAGACAGGTGTACAAATTAACACAACTCATACTATTTACGATAAAGATGGTAAGAGAACCAATAAAGAGATAACTTGGTCGATGGAAGAAAGAGAGTCTGAAGGAACAAAAAAAGCAATTAAATTTAGTGGACCAATTATACATACGCTCATCAATGGTGGAGCATTGATTGTTGATGAAATTGAAGCTAAAATTCATCCTACAATTACATTGAATATCATTAAACTTTTTCTTTCAAAAAAAACAAATCCACTTAATGCCCAGTTGATATTTGCAAGTCATGATACCAATTTGTTACATTATAGCCCCTTGCGACGTGACCAGATAAATTTTGTAGAAAAAAATGATTATGAGGCAACAGAATTATATACTTTGTCTGATTTTAGATACTTTAATAATGACCAAAAAGAAAGACCAGATGTAGATAAAGAAAAAAGATATTTGGAAGGTAGGTATGGCGCAATACCAGTGTTGGGGGCATTTAATACCAAAATCAGTAAATGGCATGGCAAGAAAAGGTAAAAATAAAAAACGCAAATTAAAAGATGCTGTTGAGAGACCGATAAGATTCCGAAATTACCAACAATTTTTTCTAATTGTTTGTGAAGATGAAAATACAGAACCATACTATTTTGATGAATTTAAAGCTTTATTTCCCAAAAACACATTGTTTTTAGAAACAGTGGGAACAGGTAGAGATCCATTAGGAGTTGTTCAACAAGCGATTATAGAAAGAGATAAGTTAGCTGAGTTGAGCAATAAAGAAATTGACTTTGTTTGGACCGTTTTTGATAAAGATGATGCAGATGAGAATGATGCAAAAATTAGAAGATTTGAACAAGCATTTGAGTTAGCGGAAGAGGAGACCATTCATATTGCTTATTCTAATGAAGTTTTTGAATTATGGCTTTTATTACATATATCAGAAGTTGAAGCAGGTAAATCAATTCCAAGAAAAATAATTTATGAACAGCTTGGAATACTTATTAGAAAGAATGATAAATATAAAGAGTTTGTTTACGAACATGGGAATGAAGATATAATTGAAGTAATAAAAAATATAGGGAATGAAGAAATAGCTACAGAACGGGCGAAGAGTTTGTTAGATTTTTACAAAGATATTCTACCTATAAAAGCAAATCCATCTACTAAGGTGCATATACTTGTTAAGGAATTAAGAGATTGGATAGCTTATTATAATTGGAAGCCAGAGTCTTAAAATAAAAAAAACTCCCTACAAAATCTTCAAGATTTTGTAGGGAGTTTTTTTGAGCTACTTCGTTATCTTCCTAGTCGGCTTAATCACCTTCGGGCGACCATCTTCACCTGCGGGAGTTGTACTCTTTTTGTTTTTCAAATGCTTGTCCAAAAACTTCAAAATAGCCTCATAACCTTCGATTCGATTTTCTTCTTTTAAGAAACCGTGTCCCTCATCTTCAAAAACAAGGTACTCTACAGGAACGCCATTTTTGCGAACAGCTTCGACTATCTCATCCGACTCAATTTGTAGTACCCTAGGATCGTTTGCCCCTTGCAATACCATCAAAGGCTTGGTGATGTTGGCGGCGTGGTAAACAGGCGAAATTTTGTGGAGGCGAACCGAATCGGCTGTGTTGGGATCACCCATTTCTTCATACAAAGCTTTCTTAAACGACTCCCACCAAGGTGGAATGTTTTTCATTGTACGCAACCAATTGGACGGACCAAAAATGTCCACGCCCACTGCAAATTCTTCGGGTTGGTAAGTCAATGCCGCTAAGGTCATATAGCCACCATAAGAACCACCCATAATGCCCACCTTATCCATATCAACATAACCAGATTTTGCTAAAAACTTTTTGCTTTCGACACAATCCATCAAATCGTCTTCACCGTGCTTTTGGTTGTCTAGTTTAAAGAAGGTTTTGCCATATCCACTACTGCCTCTATTGTTGACAGCCAGCACCACATAACCGTGATTCGCCAAATACTGCGCAACCGCATTGTATCCCATTCTCGATTGCCCACCTGGTCCCCCATGAATGTTCAACATAGCAGGAACTTTGTTGTTGGGACTAGCATTGTGGGGCTTGTACAAAATGGCGGGAACTTCCAAACCATCAAAAGACTTAAAGGTGATGTGTTGAGGCTCTACCAAATCTTTGGGATTGATTTCTGGATTGAGGTTATCCGTTAATCGTTTGTGTTCTTGCTTGGCAATATCATAAATGTACAAATTGCTAGGCTGCTTGGCAGACTTAATGTAAAACGCCATCAAATTCTCACTATCCGAAATATTGACACCTGTAATTTCACCCGCAGGCAAATTGGGAAATTCTACTACTTCCTTGGTATCACCCTTGTAAATTTTGATCGTTGTTTTAGCATTCTTATCGACTCCAACCACACGGTACTTTTCATTGTAAGAAGTATAGCTGTAAGCAATACTTGCATCTTTTTCTTCCAAAAACTTTTCGTGCTTTTTGCTTACAAGATTATAGCGCATCAAATAAGTGTATTCCCCATCTTTATCGGTGGTGTAATACAAATATTTATTGTTGTTGTCAAAGCCACTTGGACTAGTTCTTACCTCACCTTCGTGGGGAGTCAAATGTGTTTTTTCTTTGGTTTTGGTATTGTACAAATACAAATCGTTGTCCGAAGTTGTATTCATTTTAGACAGCACAAAATATTGTTTGTCATCAGAAATTTCCCACAAATCCAAATTGTCTGCATTTTCATAAATCATTTTGGGTTCCATTGTTGCCAGATTCATTTCGTATACATCAGTTACCTTCCCTGTTCGTTTGGTAGAGCCAAAAAAGAAAGACTTTTTATCTCTACTAAATCCATAAAAATTGTACCGATTAACAGAAGAGGTATCAGGAGTCAAATCCTTGCTTTTGCCCTTCTCTTGCATATAAATATGGTTGATCTCATTCCCATCTTGGTCCGCCGCATAAATAAAGCGGTCATCTTTAGGGAAATAGTCCTGTGCCCAATGAGCCGTCGATTTAGAGTCCGTTAATTGCTTCATTTCGCCTTTGGCAATGTCTACCTCATACACATTAAAAATGCCCGATTTGTCAGAGGTAACCAAAAGTTTGCTTTCGTCGTGATTAAAGCTGCTCCCAAACACAGTAACATTGTCTGTAAACTGTTTGTAACTGTATTGCTTGACACTCTTGGGTTGTTGCTTAGGTGCATCACCTATACGCCTAGTGGACTTTTTCTTACTGTCCTTAGAATTTCGAAGCTCTGCATTTTTAATGGGGACTTTATTGGTTGGTTTTTTTAGCTTAGTACTTTTTTCATTGGTAGGTAAAGTACGCTGTTGTGCCTGTACATTGGTCAGCAAACCAAAGACCAAAATCAGCCAACAGCTTATAAATGTTTTTCTTGTACTCATTATAAAGAGGGTTTAAGTTATTTCTATCTTTTGAGAAGGTAGTATAAACTACACTTATCACCAAGACATACACATACAAAATACACAATATTCAAATACTATACAATAAAATGCGTGCCAAAATAATGAATGATTGAAGGATTTGGATGGAACGTTACAGCTTTCGAGCGATGGGGACTCCCAGCTATCCGCTTTTGCATGGCAACCGCTACTATCTGGCATAAGGTCGTTTCTCTTTGCCCTTCGTCGTTTCTCATTCAAATAAATAGATGCCTGGCATTTTTAAAATGCCTCGCATCTTTCCCCCCACAGCTTTAAGTTGCAAGAAGGGAATAAGAATACTTTTTAAGGCGGGAATCAAGCAATCCTACAAATCAAGTTTATTATGGTTTAGATAGGTGCTAAAACCGAAAGCTACAAAGGAAGGAACGAAAAGTAATGTTTTTTTGTTAGATTTATCATTCAGTTGCATAACAAAATCATTTGAAATGGATTTGAACAAAATAGACAGAGCCACACTTAAAGAGGTCATTAAAGAAATTATTGCGGAGGATGCTACATTGTTAAAAGAGGTGGTAAAAGAATTGTTGGTAGAAAATCAGATCATTGTAGCAGACGAACAAGATACTCGTAGAAAAAAAATAGAACAATTAATCAACGAAGATTTTGATAAGTATGACGATGTCTTTAAAGCTCTAGCCTGATATGGAGTATTTGATAAAAGAAGACATTGTCTTGATAAATAAAATGACAGCGAAAAGGCATGGTGGCAATTTTGTGCCGCCCTTTAACTTTCACAATGAAGGTTCATTGGACTATTTGCTTGAAGCAGTACAAGGAGAAATGTTTGGTCAAGAGTTGTATCCCGAAATAGCGGATAAAGCAGCGTTTTATATGCATAGTATTGTAGCCAATCATGTATTTCAAGATGGTAATAAGAGAACAGGACTGGAAGCAGCATTGCTGTTTTTGAAATTAAATGGCTATCAATTGAAAGAGCCACTTTGGGATTATGTAGGAGACAATGTTGTGCGAGCAGGAGATTTAACAAGTACAAAAATACTTATAGATTTTACCTTGGAAGTTGCCGCTGGAGAGCTTGAATTAGCCTTTGTTCAAAAGTGGTTTAAGCTTAATATTGAGAAGAAATGAATTGGAAAGCTTAATGTTAC